>JAFZRD010000044.1 GCA_017620055.1 Lachnospiraceae bacterium | reverse complement strand
TTTTGATTTGGAGGCGTTCGCCGAAAATCGTGAGATGAACTCCTGCAGTTCCTTGATCTTCTCTTCCTTCTTCTTGTTCGCTTCCTTCATCTGCTGTATGAGCAGCTGACTCGACTCGTACCAGAAATCGTAGTTACCGGCATAGAGCTGGATCTTACCGTAATCGATATCCGCCGTATGCGTGCAGACCTTGTTCAGGAAATATCTGTCATGGCTTACGACTATGACAGTATTGTCGAAGTTGATGAGGAATTCTTCGAGCCACTCGATCGCATCAAGATCGAGATGGTTCGTCGGCTCGTCAAGAAGCAGAATATCCGGGTTACCGAACAGTGCTCTTGCAAGAAGGACCTTCACCTTCTGGGGCCCGGCCAGATCACCTACAAGACTGTAGTGTACATCCGTCTCGATCCCGAGTCCGTTAAGGAGCGTTGCCGCATTCGACTCGGCTTCCCATCCGTCCATCTCCGCAAACTCCGCTTCAAGTTCACTCGCCCTGATACCATCCTCATCCGAGAAGTCTTCCTTCGCGTAGATCGCATCCTTCTCCTTCATGACGTCATACAGGCGCTGATTACCCATGATGACAGTATCTATTACCGTATAGGCGTCGTACTTGAAGTGATCCTGTTCGAGTACCGACAGACGCTGTCCCGGCGTTATCGCGATATCACCGTTCGTCGTATCGAGTTCGCCCGACAGTATCTTCAAAAAAGTTGACTTACCTGCGCCGTTGGCACCGATAAGTCCGTAGCAGTTGCCTTCCGTGAACTTGATGTTCACGTCTTCAAACAGGGCCTTCTTGCCGACCCTGTAAGTCACGTTGTTAGCTGAAATCATAATATTCTCCTCTTAATCTATATAAAGCTCGGACGGATGTACGAATTTCTCAGCTCGTCACCTGCGACGCGTCTACTCTTTGGACTCCCGGGAAGGAATCGAGAAGCCGCGCAGGACGACTCGTGAGAAATTGTCACCGTCCTCGCTCTTCTTACGCGTTAACGACAAGGTAGCGTCCGTCCGGAAGCGTGAATACCTCCGCCTGCTGCTCGATCTCCTCGTCGGTCATTCCGTCCGTATCAACGCCCATCTCGTCGAAATATTCAATGACCTCCTCGATCGTCTCAACGACCTCGGCCATGGAATCCTCGAGAAAATCCTGTGCTTCATCGGGTGTTGACGCCACTTCATCGTCAAACAGCTGATTCTGGTTCTCCAGGAAATAATTGATGACATCCTTATCAAACATATCTCGTCCTCCCTTATTTCTTCTCCTACTGGTTAGCGCCCTCTATCGGTATGAACACTCTGCTGTTCTCCACAGGATCCTTCGTATCGACCAGTCCCGCGGCCCATTCGCAGAAAACGTTCTGTGCACTCACAAGATCCCTTCCGCGGCGGTCGAGTCTCTCGTATGTTCCGTCGCTAAGTTCGATCCTTGCTTTTTCGGTATCGGCAAGAAGTGTTCCGAGTATATAAATTACCCTCTCCTTGAGTGTTTCGTCAAGTATCGGGAATAATATCTCCACACGCTTTAAGAGATTTCTCGGCATCCAGTCGGATGAACCGCAGTAAACTTCGCTCTTTCCGGCATTCTCGAAATAGAACACCCTGCTGTGTTCGAGAAAATCACCCACGATGCTTCGCACCGTGATATTCTCCGAGACGCCCTTTATGCCCGGTTTGAGACAGCATATGCCCCGCACGATCAGATCGATCCTTACACCCGCGCATGACGCCCTGTACAGAGCTTCTATGACTTCGCGGTCGCATATCGAATTGACCTTGGCAACTATCCTCGAGCGCTTCCCTTCGCGTGCGTTTGCAGCTTCACGGTCGATCAGATGTATGAACCTGTCTTTGAGCCATAACGGTGCGAGCACGAGGCGGTTCCAGTAAAGAGGCTCCGAATAACCGCTGAGCATGTTGAACACGGCTGTCGCATCTTCTCCGATCTGCTCCGAGCATGTCAGAAGCCCGAGATCGGTATAAAGCTTTGCCGTGCTGTCGTTGTAGTTACCCGTTCCGAGATGGACGTATCTTCTGATACCGTCCTCCTCGCGTCGAACGACGAGAGTGATCTTGCAGTGTGTCTTGAGTCCGACAAGACCGTATATGACGTGGCATCCGGCCTGCTCAAGCTTGCGGGCCCAGACAATGTTGTGTTCCTCATCAAATCGTGCCTTCAGCTCAACGAGCACCGTTACCTGCTTGCCGTTCTCGGCAGCCTCCGCAAGAGCAGCGATTATCGGCGAATTACCGCTGACACGGTACAGTGTCTGCTTGATAGCAAGAACTTCAGGATCCTTGGCCGCACTCTTGACAAAGTCGATAACCGGGTCGAACGTCTGGTACGGATGATGCATCAGTATGTCGTGAAGCCTTATCGATGCGAATATGTCCTCACCGTCGCTGATCTCCGGGACCGGCTTGGGCACGTAAGCTTCCCTTTTCATATGCTCGAAACCGTCAAGGCCGTACAGCTTCATCAGGAAAGTCAGGTCGATCGGACCCGCGATCCTGTATATGCTGTCCTGCCTTACCGACAGCTCGCGCTTCAATATACTCATGAGATCGGGATCTATGTCATCGGCGACCTCAAGCCTGATGACCTCACCCCACTGTCTCTTTTTTATCTGTTTCTCGATCTCTTTGAGAAGGTCGGCTGCCTCCTCCTCATCTATCGTAAGATCGGCGTTTCTCATTATCCTGTACGGATATGCGCATACAACGTCATAGTTGAGAAAGAGTTTTGACATGTTGCGCTCGATGACTTCCTCGAGAAGAATGAACGTGCGTCCTTCTTTCGACGGTATCTCGACTATACGCGACAGTCCGCCCGGAACCTGAACGGTAGCAAAATCACGCTCCTCATCTCCCTTCTTGCTGATCAGGGCACCTATGTTGAGCGTCTGATTCCGAACGAGCGGGAACGGTCTTGAAGAGTCCACCGCCATCGGAGTCAGTACCGGATATACTTCCTCCTCGAAAAATCTGTCGACATATTCTCCCTGCTCATCCGTCAGCTCCTCATGATTCGTGATGAACCTGATCCCGTTCGCTTCAAGGAGCGGCAGGAGCGTATGCATCAGCACAAAATACTGCGTCTCAACAAGATCATGCGTTTTGTCGGCAACCGCATCGATCTGCTCGTCTATGGTCAGCCCAGCTATGTCGCGCTTGCTGTATCCTGCATGTTTCATATCGATCAGGGATGCGACCCTGACCATGAAGAACTCATCAAGATTCGATGCCGTTATCGACAGGAACTTGAGTCTTTCCATCAGGGGATTGGATGTATCCGTGGCCTCTCCGAGCACACGCTCGTCGAACATCAGCCACGACAGTTCCCTGTTCACATAGTAATCTCTGTTGTCAAAATCTTTCATACGTTCTACCTTCGTTTATATTTCAGCACCGGTCTGATCGAGAATACCTCTTCAAACAGAGATGCTTTCCTGAAGAAAAATCCCTGCTCGAGGTCGATGTCATCCACCGTGTATACGTTCACAACAAGTTCGTCTCCCTTGACCGAAAACCTTACGTCATTGACCTTCGTCCTGTAACTCCTGCAGACCCCGTCCGCGATCCTAAACAGCGCGGACAGTTTTGCGATCTTCAGGTAGCTCCCCCTGTCGATGAGAGACTCTGCCGCGATCTCTCCGTAATACTCGAACTGCATCTTGTTGAAGCGCACTATGTTCGCGACTATCTCACGTTCCGTATGTGACAGTCCGATCATCTCTGTCGCCATTATGATGTCGTATCCGCACTCCGCTCCGGCCTCAATGCTTATGTACCTTCCGCAGTCGTTAAGAAGCGATGCGATACGAAGAAGCAGCTTATCGCGTTTGCTCATTCCGTGTATCTTGCGGGTCGCATCAAAC
>JAFZRD010000043.1 GCA_017620055.1 Lachnospiraceae bacterium | reverse complement strand
CGTTATGACTATTCCCGTCTCTTCGGTCCTGTCGATGATAAGCTCATCATGAAGATCGATGTTCTGCATTATCATCCTGACTTCATGATATCCGTCATCCCGCTTCCCGGTAACATCGAGACCGAGGTTGATCTTGGCATAAGCGTTGATCTTCATGCCGGGATCACTTGATTATGACCTTGAGGTTGCCGTCTTCGGGATTGAGTATCTGGTCTATGACATCACTCCTGCCGTTCTCGGCTGCCTTTTCAACCATGTCTTCCTCTATACGAAGACCCTTCTCTCCGCCGGCGAGCATGTTCATGCCGTTCTCGAGTTTTGCTGTGTTCTCATTTTCTTCCTGTCCCTTGCCCTGGATCTCGTCAAGTCTTTCTTTTGCCTTCTCCTGGGCCTTCTTCTGGGCATCTTCCTTCTGCTTCTCGATCATCTCGGCATTTGTTTTGGCAAACGCGGACTTCTCGTCTTTTTCCATGATCTCGTCGCGACGGGTTATCTCATGATTGTACTGGTTCTTCGTGATGTCGCCCTTGTCGAGCATGACGGTCAGCTGATCCCTGTTGTATTCCATGAGATCGTTCTCCCTGTCTTCTCTCTTGATCACCATTCCGGTCTCGAGAGCTTCCATGGCGTCTTTCTTCACACGCGTCGTATCTCCGTCGGAAGACTTGCCTACTACATCGCCGTATACACTCTTGGCAGTCTCTTCCGCCTTCTGCGCTTCTTCACGATCCTTGGCGGCAGCTGCTTCTTCCTTCTCTTTTGCCTTTTCCTCGTTTTCCCTGATCACGGTCTTCTTATCGTCGTTCTCCACGTCCGACGGTAATGTCACCTGCTTTAACACCAGGTTGTCAACTCCACCTATCTGCATCATAGCCATTCCTCCTTCCGTTTGTCCCTCAACCTTCTCCCAAGTCAGGACTCCACGCATCCTATAAGTTCTTTGATGTCATTAATGTTGTTGTTCTTCATATATTCCCTGATCCCCTCGATCACTTTCACGGTCGAAAGAGGATCGGTAAAGTTCGCTGCTCCGACTGCAACCGCCGAGGCTCCCGCCATTATGAACTCGAGCGCATCCTCGTGGTTTGCTATGCCGCCCATTCCTATTATCGGAATGTTAACCGCCTGTGCCGCCTGATACACCATCCTGACAGCCACCGGCTTGATCGCGGGTCCGGACAGACCGCCCGTCCTGTTTGCAAGCACAAACTTTCTTCGGTTGATATCTATCTTCATGCCGGTGATAGTATTGATCATCGATATCGCATCCGCACCGGAATCCTCACATACCCTGGCCATCAGTGCGATGTCGGTCACATTCGGTGACAGTTTCATGATGACCGGCTGTTTCGCTTTTTTCTTGATCTCTTTTGTTATATGTGCAAGAGCTTCCGGATCCTGTCCGAATGCTATCGCTCCTTCTTTGACGTTCGGACAGCTGACGTTGATCTCGAGCATGTCCGCATTAGTATCTGCGAGTCTCTCGACCACTCCGACATATTCCTCGACCGTCTTACCGCAGACATTGACGATCACTTTTGTATCAAAGCCTTCAAGAAACTTCAGATCCCTTTCGATAAAAGTATCTATTCCCGGATTCTGAAGTCCTATCGCATTAAGCATCCCGCCGTATGTCTCGGCGATCCTCGGTGTCGGATTGCCCGGCCACGGAACAAGGCTCACTCCCTTGGTGACAACGGCTCCGAGCTTTCCTAGATCCACAAATTCACTGTACTCCATTCCGGATCCGAATGTCCCTGATGCGGTCATGACCGGATTGGCAAGACGGATACCTGCGATATTGACCGACATATCCATCACAGCACCACCTCCGAAGCGGGAAATACGGGACCGTCCACGCATACCCTTTTATTATTGACCTGTGAGTGTTCATCCTTAGCGGTGCTCTCGCATACACATCCGAGGCACGCCCCCACTCCGCAGGCCATCCTCTCTTCCATGGAGACGAATGCCGGAATACCTTTTTCTTCGGCATATGCCTTTATGCCTTTTAACATCGGGCGGGGTCCGCATGCATATATCACATCGGCCTGAACTTTTTCCTCTTTTATCGCATCGATCACCGTGCCGTGTATCCCACAGCTTCCGTCGTCGGTCGCGATAATGAGCTTTCCTTCCCGTTCAAGCTCACGGGTCAGAAACATCTCTTCAGAACTCCTGTAGCCGGCAACAACGGTAACATCGCAGGAAAGAGTCTTTGCCAGCTCGACCATCGGAGGTATCCCTATTCCCCCTCCGACAAGAAGCGCTTTCGTCTCCTTATCGTTTGCCCTGTCGCAAAAAGGCAGGAAACCGTTCCCGTTCGGTCCGAGTATCTCTATCGTATCGCCCGGTGCCAGGTGCGAGAATTCAAGTGTACCGGCTCCCGCCACTCTGTACACAAGTCTCAGGAGCCCGGGCTCCTTTCCGCCATCGATCTCGCATATGCTTATCGGACGCGGCAGGAGCATCGAATCACTGTTCGGGTAGAGCGATACGAACTGTCCCGCGGACGCGTATCCGGCGGCATTCGTCGCGATCCACAGAGAATACACGTCTTTGCACAGTCTCTCCTGTGATACAGTTGTAGCCGTCTCCTTGATTTTCATATACCTGTTTCATCCGGACATAGTTTTCCAATTTAATTAGAGTATAGCCGTTTTTCGCGCTTTTTTCAAGTGAATAGTGTTTTTTGTATACAATATTGAGATTGTCAAAACACATCAAAGAATAGTAATATAAACAGTATGATAATCAGGAACATAAGGGTCATAGACCCTGCCGCCAAAACCGATGAAATAAAGGACCTGTTCATCTGCGACGGGAAGATCGCCGATCACTCGCCGGATGACGGGGATATCATAGACGGGACCGGCCTTATCGCAGGTCCGGGGCTTGTTGATGTCCATGTTCATTTCCGCGATCCCGGACAGACCCATAAGGAAGATATTCATACCGGTGCGATGGCAGCCGTCGCGGGTGGTTTTACATCCGTTGTCATGATGGCCAACACCGTTCCCCCCCTCGATGAGCCGGATGTGATACAAGACGTGTTAAGGCGTGCCGCCGCCGAACCTCTTCACATATATACGTGCGCGACCGTTACAAAAGGAATGCGCGGACAGCAGCTGTGCGACCACGCAAAGCTTCTCGAAGCGGGTGCGGTCGGGTTCACCGATGACGGCAGACCGATACTTGATGAAAAGGTACTGGAACAGGCGTTTCGGAACATAGCGGATCTGGGCGTTCCCGTATCCCTTCATGAGGAGGATCCGTCATATATAAGCGAGAACGGCGTGAACTCCGGAACTGCTGCCGCTGCCCTCGGACTTAAAGGGTCCGACAGGCTTGCCGAGATATCGATGATCGAAAGGGATCTCAAGATCGCGGACGGGACAGGTGTGAAGCTGAACATACAGCACATCAGTACCGCCGAAGGTGTCGAAGCGGTCCGCCACGCCAAAAAAACGAATCCGAACATACACGCCGAGGCAACTCCTCATCACTTTACGCTCACAGACAGCGCTGTGGCCGAGTACGACACCCTTGCAAAAATGAATCCGCCACTTCGTGCGGCGGATGATCGTGAAGCCATATGGGAAGGGCTGGCGGACGGAACGATAGATATCATCGCGACCGATCATGCCCCTCACTCACTTGAGGAAAAATCACTTGATTTCGTTTCGGCACCGAGCGGGATCACAGGCCTTGAGACTTCGTTTATCCTTGCCTGGTCCGTGCTCTGTAAAAAAGACATTATAGATATGAACCGGCTCTTCGAACTGATGAGCCTCAATCCCGCAAGACTGTACGGTCTTGATGCGGGAACACTCTCTGTCGGTGCTCCTGCGGACATCGTGATCTTCTCGCCGGATGAGTACACCGAATTTACTTCATCATGTTCAAGATCATGCAATACGCCTTTCCTCGGAAAGACGATCGAAGGAAAGATCCGTTATACGATAACAGCCGGCAGGATAGTCTATTCTTCCTGACCGGCTGCGCAGTACTCTTTCAGATTCCTGTCCCTGGCCTCTTCTATGCGTTCCTTGCACAGCTTGCCCAGATGTTTCTGCTGCGTTTTGTCAAACCGGTCGGGATAGACCGGGTCGAGTATCTCAATAACAACGGGAACGCTCTCAAGCTTCGGGAAGTGATTCTCCCAGACATTTGCAGTATTTGATATCGCGATCGGAATTATCGGACATCCGCTCTTGACCGCGATCTTCATGCTGCCTTCCTTGAACTCGTTCATCCTTCCGTCACGGCTTCTCGTTCCTTCAGGAAAGATATATACGCTCATTCCCGACTTCACATTCTCGATCGCTTTTAAGATCGTCTCGAGACCCTGTTTGATATTCTCCCTGTCAATAAAAAGTGTGTTGTAAAGCGACAGTGCCTGCGCAAATATCGGCACTTTTCCGAATGCTTTCTTTGCCACGAAACAGATCGTTCCCGGAAGCTTTGCAAGTGTCAGCAGAACATCAAAAAAGCTCTCATGATTTGCAACATAGAGTACCGGAACGTCCGACGGTATCTTCTCTAGCCCGATATATCTTACCTTCGCTCCGGAAAGAAAATTGATGCCCGCGAATATGAAACGCATCATGACCTTCATGTAGGCATCTTTTGCTTTCTTTGAAAACAGTCCTATTATGTATCCGATGATATCGATCGGGATCGCGATGACAAAATCAAAGATCACCAGGATGACACAGATTATGAACCTTAACATTACTTATTCCCCTTTATGCTTATATCAGAACGCCCTTACATCATCGGCGCCTTTAAAGTACAGCGCGAGCATTCCGGGTCCCACATGACATCCCGTCACGGGCTCATGGGCCACCATCCATACTTTTTTGGGCGGGGCGATCTTGGAGATGAGATTGGCAAGATGCACCGCATCCTCACGTTTGCCGCCGTATGAGATGCCCACTACCTGTTCTTCCGGATCCACGACAAGATCCCTGTATTTTTCCGCAAGGGCTTTGATCGCCTGCTTACGACCTCTTGCCTTACATTCGACAACGATCTTTCCTTCCGTGTCGCCCTTGAGGATCGGTTTGATATCCATCATCGTTCCGAGGGAAGCGAGCGCTCCGCTTATACGGCCCGTCCTCTTGAGATGCTTAAGGTCGTCAACGACGAACACCTGGTACATACAGTACTTCTGAAAATCAATGTGATCGGCCGTCTCGTCAAGGCTCATGCCTTTTTCCCTGCATTCTGCCGCTTCGACGACAAGTATGCCTTCACCGAGGGAAGCACCGAGAGAATCCACTATCCTTATCTGTCTTCCGGGAAATTCATCCAGAAGATCGGATGCCGCCATTTTCGCGGAATTGATCGATCCCGTGACTCCGCCCGACAGCCCGATATACAGAATATCCTCACCGGCCTCCAGGATCGGTTCAAAGCATTCCGCAAACTGTCCGGGATTGACCTGGGATGTCGAAACCTTCAGTCCGTCTTTGAGTTTCTCATAATATCCGTCATAGTCAAAACCTTCTGTGCTCGTAAACTGCATCTCCTCCCCGTCCATGATGAGCGTGAGGTGAACGAGTTCGATGCCGTAGTGGTTTCTGACCTTGTCGGTGATATTTGCTCCGGTGTCCGTAATGATCCTAAATGCCATAATCCTCTCCTTATTCTTTGCTGCTCAGATAATCAACAACTTCCGAAAAACCCATTCCGTGGGATGCCTTGACAAGAATGGTATCCCCGGGTCTGATGATCTCTTTTGTCTCATCGGATAATGCGGATATAAGAAGTTCCCTGTTCGGATAATACCTTATCTCCACACCTTCGTGCAACCTTGCACGTTCATACATATACTTGGCGGCAGACCCTACAAATATGAGAGATTCCACTCCGTGTCCGGCCGCATATTCCCCGACGCTCGCGTGAAGCTTCTCCGTTTCCTCTCCGAGCTCGAACATGTCCCCGAGGATCGCGACCTTTCTTCCAAGCGCGTATCCGAGAGTGTCTATCGCCGCACACATCGACTTCGGGTTGGCATTGTAACAGTCATCCACTATCGTATATTTGTCCGTATGGATGATGTGGCCTCTTCCGGTTAAAGGTTCCACCGACATCATCCCTCTTCTTATCTCCTCGAGATTGAGTCCCATCAGGAATCCGACCGCTGCAGCCGCTATGGCGTTATCGACCATATGATAACCCGGAAGAGGGACCGTCATGTCATAGTGACTCCCATCGGGGAAGTTCGCCACGAACTTCGATCCTTCGAGTCCGAGATTCTCTATGCTTGACGCATAGACGTCATCCCTTTTGGATTCCTTACCGTATCTTATTATCTTGCGGCTTCCGGACGAATTGATACTTATGGTTGCGAGCATCTCATCCTGTCCGTTGAGGACAAGCGTTCCCGAAGGGTTCATGTGCGGGATGATCTCTGTCTTGGCACGGAGCACTCCTTCAAGATCTCCCAGATATTCCAGATGACATGGACCGATATTCGTGAACACGACGATATCTGGACGCGTTATCCGGCCGAGTCTGTCCATTTCCCCGAAATCACTTATACCCATTTCGATGACAGCAACCTCATGAGCGTCCCTTATCTTGAACACGGTCAGAGGAACTCCTATCTCATTGTTGAGATTACCTTCGGTCCTGAGCACCTCATAATGGGACGACAGTACGGAGGCGACAAGCTCCTTTGTGCTTGTCTTTCCGACGCTTCCGACTATGCCCACCACCTTCACCGACAGCTGGTCCATATAGTACTGCGCCAGTTTTCTGATGGCCGCAAGGCTGTCTTCCACAACGATGCACGGGCCCTTGACCTTGGGAGGGATATGTTCGCATATAACTGCGAGCGCTCCTTTTTCAAACACCTGATGGATGAAAGAGTGACCGTCCACTCTCTCTCCCTTTGTCGCTACGAATATCCCGCCTTCCTCGATCAGTCTCGAGTCGATGACGACACTCGTTGCCTCTTTTGTCATGTCGCATTTTGCGGCATTTTCCAGTTTTCCTCCGATAGCCTCGGCTATCGCCCATATGTTCATGTTACGCATTGTCTGTCCGTTTCTTCATTGAGATCTCTATGATCCATTCGCAAAGATCGTTGTACGATACTCCGACTGCCGCAGCCTCCTGGGGTATCAGACTCGTCGGCGTCATTCCGGGAAGTGTGTTAGCCTCGAGACAGTATACTTCATTCTTCTCATTCATGATGAAATCCATTCGCGCATATGTCTTGATCCCGAGAGCCCGGAAAGCCTTGACCGCTTCCTCCTGTATCGTGGCGGTTATCGCATCCTTGAGCTTTGCTGGACACGTCTCGATCGTGGATCCCGCCTGGTATTTGTTCCTGTAATCATAGAATCCGTTGATAGGCTCGATCTCAACGATCGGAAGAGCCTTACCCTCTATGACACAGCATGTGAATTCCCGGCCTTTGATATATTTCTCGACCATGACCTTTGACTCATACCTGAACGCATCTTTAACCGCACTCTGGTATTCCGTCTCGTTATTTACTATATATACTCCGACTGATGAACCGCCGTTACATATTTTCACGACGCACGGGAATTCGGGCAGATGATCGTCATCGACGCTTTTGAGCATATAGCTTTCGGGTGTCCTGACACCGTACATCATGAACAGCTGCTTTGAGATGGCTTTATCCATAGCAAGCGCGGACGAAAATGGATCCGTTCCGGTGTACCTGATCCCGAGAAGATCGAATGCGGACTGGATCTTTCCGTTCTCCCCGCAGTCACCGTGAAGTGCCATGAACACTATATCCGCTTCCTGGCATACCGTGATGACGTTCGGTCCGAAGAATACTTTCTTATCATCTTTGCGGAGTGCCTTTACCGCTTCGAGATCGGGTGCCTCCTCAGATATCGGAGCAACCTTCGCCGCCCAGTCGATGTCCGCATCGAATATGTCCTTTGTATCACCCTCGTATCCGAGGAACACGTCCATCAGTATGACCCTGTGTCCGTTTTCTTTGAGTGCCTTATATACGCAGCGGCCGGTCACGAGCGACACGTCTCTTTCGGTACTGAGCCCTCCGGCCAGAACAACTATCTTCATGGTTTCCTCCCGTTATCACAATCCGATCAGAACAAACAGACGCGGCGAATCGGAAAGAGCATTGTCATCCTCCGTAAAATCGATCCCCGACAGATTGGCTCCGAATATGTAATTCAGTCTGTTCTGAACAAATTCCTTGTATTCGACACTTACGCTGACGTAGTTGGTCATCGTGACAAGAAATGCTTCGTCCATCATACGGACGGCCGTCTTCTCATCACGCTTTGCGGTTGATGAATCGACTCTCGTATCAAGGAACTCCTTATCGATCGGTTCCTTTATCAGCTCATTTGCCTTGGAAAACACGATGCTCATCATGTTCGTACATACGTTATAGTTTGTCGCATGAGGTGACATGAGGTATGCGAACAGCCCGAAAAATCCCGGCTCATCATACGAGAATCCTTCCGGAACGACATCCATCGCGATCGCATCCACGACCGATCTGTATGTCTTCTGCCCGGTCAGCCTGTACAGCTCGGCTGCGGCCCAAAGCCTTGCCGCTACGGGTTCCGCATCGGGCTCATCAACGCTCTCCGCATCCTTGAAATACTGTTCCGCAAGCTTCCCCGCATCATCCGCTCTCTCCCATTCCGTAAGAACATATGCGGCTTTGGCAAGAACCGCGGCGCAGTCATACTTATCAAGAACGGTTTCGATCTTGGCCGAGGGGATCCCGAATATGTCATCCGCAAGTGTTACCGCAAGATCATCCAGTTTCTTTCTCTTTGACGGTTCGGGGAACACTTCCAGGCAAAGGAGCGCATCCGTTTCATGCATTATCCTTCCCTCAAGGCTGTCTGTCCTGTATCTGTCAAGAACCTCCGACACCTCTTCATCGAGAAGGCCGGCATACAATCCCCCGGTTACGTGATCCTCACCGTCGGGAAACAGGCCTTTCGCATCGGGCTTAACAACAGATATCATCTGTTCGCCCGAAGATTCATCTATTCTGACGGCGTATTTCTTTCCGTCTCTGTCATATCCCTTGTGACTGTAATTGATCCTGACAAGATCCTCCTCGGATACACCGTCACTCTCGTCGGTGTTATCCCCGTTAACATCTTTGAGGTAATCTATCATCTCATCGGGATCGTAATATCCTGAGCTCGGCACGGTCGCAACATTACATGCACTGAGCGTCCCCGACAGGAGTGCGAACACAAGGACTATCGAAACCTTTCCAAGATTAGCGCCTGCCGCAGCGGCTCTGAGTCTGAGCTTTTTCTTGTATTTGTTCTTCAGATACAGAAGATCGAATATCAGAAGTATGAACAGGTGCGACACAATGAGAGCGACCTTCTGCAGTATCGTTCCGGTGTAGCTGACCGTCAGTTCACCGGTCCTGCCAAGCAGCTCCACCCTGCACATTCCGTTCTCACCGTCGCCCGACACCTCAAGCTTTGTCTTATTTCCGGCGTCATCGACGATGACTGCGCTGTATCCCTTGTAATAGATGAACGGGACATCAACATATTCGTGAACGCTGTCGATCTTTGATATGACCTTCGCACGTTTCCTTGTAAAATCACATGCCGAGCCGTCGTCGAACACCATCCTGTCGCTCTGTTCAACGAGGGATGAGACGTCAGTCACGGCAGCCGGAAGCCACTCTCCGGCAATGACACCTGCCGTAAAAGGTTTGAAGCTGTAATAATCGTCGCTGTAATCGTAATATCCCATCGAATTCTCATTCTGATGATCGATCGCACCTTTCATCATCACCGCGGTTATGAGAATCAGCACTATCTCAAATGCGATCCTTCTGTTGTCCTCTTTGAACCTGTCAAGGAACAGTCTCAGGATCACCGCATCCGCCACCGACAGGAGCACCGACGACATGATGAACAGTCTCCACGGGAACTGAAGGAACCCGAAGAACCTCGCAACTTTTTCCCACGGCATTATATTTGTCGCTCCCACTGCAAAGATCAGTGCGGCGATGATACACAGATCTATGAACTTAAGTATCGGATAATCCCGGCGGGTCAGAAATATCCTCGGGATGATGAGCGCAAACAGAGCAAACCCGATACACGGAAACGTTGTTGAAGCGATCTCGGAAAATCCGACGGACGAGTCAAGAAGATCCGTCCAGTTATTTGCAACATAGAAATCCGTGTGCGCAAACTGTTCCAGCATCGGAAGCCACTGATATGCGGTGACAAGAAGTGCCAGGACCGCAACCACGCACAGTCTGACGAGCACTCTCGGGTTATCCAGAAGTATCTTTATATTGATCAGGAATGCGACCACGCAAACACACGTCATAAGAATGCAAGTCGCCGGATGTGTGAGTATCAGGCCCGCCATCCCAAGCCCGAACACCCAGGGCTTGTCCATCTCTTCATACAGGACGTTGAACACGCCGTAGATGGCAAGCGGGAGAAAAATGAAGGCGGCATTTTCGCCGCAGGCGGTCCGAACGAGCATGTCGTCCATATGGTACGGACACAGCGTGACCAGAACAGCCGCCACCGTTCCCGCAAACTTCGACAGACTCATCTTCCATACACAGTAGAAAGTCGAGATATAACAGAGGACAAATATGAGTGCGGTATACAGATGAAAGCTCGTTCCGATACCGAAATGACACACCCTCAGAAGTGCCGGGATATGCATGAACAGATCCGAATAGAACAGGGAACTCGCATAACCGGCTCCTCCGAAGAAGAGAGTATTGACCTTCAGGAAAGGCCGTCCGATAAGGATCCCTTCCTTTAGGCTCTCTATCCTGAGAAGATGATATTCGAGATCATGACCGTTGATGCAGTATCTCGAGATGAGAGGGCTTATCGCCACGATCATCGTGATCAGGAAGAACACGAGAATTATTCGATTATCACGTCTTTTCAGATACTTCCTCATTTAACGTCCTATTCCTGTTCGGATATCAGATCCGAGAATGACAGCGTAACATCCTTGTCATCACCCGATACAGAGACGGTATAACTCTTTGTCTTGTATCCGTTTCTTGACAGGGTGACGACATGTGAGCCCTTTTCGGGCTTGATGAACGAGATCGGGGCAATGCCCACGTATATACCGTCGATGAACACTTCCGCACCTTCCGGTGATTCGACATACATCTTTCTCGTATCGCTTATGACTTCCGTGTTGGAATCCGTCGTCGATGACGTTGTCGATGTTGTCGATGTCAGTCCGTCAAGCGGACTTGTTTTTGATGATGTCGAAGTGTCCGTTACAACCGCGTTTTTGAGCGGAGCGATATAATTGGCCGTGTCGTAAGTCGTCGACTCCGCCACTCTCGGAGCCGTCGTCGCGGGTACGGTCGGCACGGGAGTCACCGTGGGTGTCGGTGTTGTCCTCTGCGTCGTATCCTTTGACGTATCCTCTTCCGAATCCGACTCGAGAACTATATCCACATTCGCGTACTTATCGGACACGCGGATGTTCGTGTCAACGCTCCTATATCCGGCAAGTTCAACATGGATCTTATGGATGCCGTATTCAAGCGGAACCCTTTCTTCAAAGTCGGTCATCTGGCCGTCTATGTACAACTGCGCATAATCGGGAACTATCCCGAATTCGACATGTCCTATCGCGACTTCTCTTATATCGACTTTCGAAAGGTCGAGAACGGATTCCCTGTCCCTTTCGACGGTTACATCCTCTTCTGCCGCATAGCCCCTGTTCGTGAGACGCACATGATAATCACCTTCCGGAACCGGGATCAGCATCTCTTCGGTGACGGGTTTGATGATCTCCTGACCTATCTCGATCCATCCGCCTTCAAAATACGAATCGTTCTGGAGCCTGACATAGCCGTGGCCCCTTTCAACGATCACCGAACAGACCTTGCGCCCCCAGCCTTTTACCGTCAGCGTGTCCACATTCGTGACATCCATGAACGTGGCCAGTTCGTCCTTGTATGATACAACGGCCATCTTGGGAAGCCTGTATGTGCTTCCCGCGATATCCATCCTGCCTTCTTCCTCGTTTATCTCAAACTTCGTAACGTCGGTAAACGTCCACGCCTCGGCGCTGACCTTCATCTCCAGCAGCATCCTGTCATGAATGCCGTACGATACATCGAGAATCTCTCCGAGCGGTATCTGGTCGAGTGTCAGATAGTTTCCGTGCTTGCCGAGAAAAGAGGACTTCTTGTCGTAATCCAGTTCAAACAGTCTCTCACTGTCAACGGAAATGAACTTGAGCTTTCCTTCTTCCGCGTTCTTCCCGACGAGCATCGCGGCGCTCTGGTATATGAGCTCATCTGCGTTGACCGGATTCTCTTCCTGCTGCTTCTCGATGTTCTCCTTTATCTCCTCGGCGCGCTTTGCGGCCTGCTGCTTCTCATATTCTTTTGAAATGTAGTATATCCCGAGCATCGTGATGATCACGATGATGATGACGGGAATGACTACTTTTTCGATACTCTTCATTACTGTGATCCTTTTGAAGACAGTACATCGAGAAGTTTATCCTTATCGTTCATCGAAGGCTCGTCAAGAACACGTTCGAGCAGCATGTTCAGCGCCTCCCCCATGGCGGGTCCGGAAGCGATCCCGGCCTTCATCAGATCGTCGCCTCCGACAGCCAGATCCTTTATGCTGAGCGGATCATGATCCTCTGCGATCCGGCGGTACATCGCATCAAGGGTCTCAACCTGATACAGTTTGTCATCCCACTGATATTTGGCGTGAGCATACAGATCGGCATATTTAAGCCTGATGAGATTATCCATGTTCCCGGGTTCAATATCCCTGATGAACCTCCTGACTTCGGGAAAGGTCAGCTCCGGCCTGTCGTCGTGGAATCTCACGAGCTTCTTAACCTTTTTGATCGTATCGTTGTCGTACTTCAGTCTTCGAAGAAAAACATCCGCCAGCTTCTCGCCTTCCGCGGGGTGTCCCTTGAAATGATCCACACCGTCCGGTCCTGTCGTCTTCATGACGGGCTTCCCGATGTCATGGAGCATTGTTGCCAGGCACAGTATCCTTCTGTCGGCGGGTGTGATATCGGAGTAGTTGTTCACGATATATTCCATCGCAACTATCGTGTGATCTCCGACATCCGTAAAATGATGAGGTGTCGTCTGTTTGCACTCCATCATTGCATCCCATTCGGGAAAGATCACACCGGTCACGCCGAATATGTAAGCCCAGCGGAGCCTGTCGGGATTATCGGAACATATAAGCTTTTCAAGCTCCTCACGGATCCTCTCGGCGCTGATCTTTGAAAGCGTCTGAGCCAGTTTTATGATCGCTTTTTTTGTCTCTTCCTCGATATCGTATCCGAACCTAGCGGAAAACCTCAGCGCGCGAAGAATACGAAGTGCATCCTCGCCGAATCTCTCCCCGGGATCTCCGACCGCCCTTATGATACCGGCTTCAAGATCATCCACTCCTCCGAAGAGATCGACAAGGCCCGTCTTCTCGCTGTAGGCCATCGCATTGATCGTAAAATCACGTCGCCTAAGGTCTTCTCTCAGATCAGTCGTGAACTCAACTTCCTTCGGATGCCGGCTGTCTTCATACTCACCGTCGATGCGGTATGTTGTGACTTCCATGCCGTCGTTTCCGAGCATGACCTTGACCGTGCCGTGTTCTATCCCTATATCGACCGTCCTTCTGAAGATCGATTTGACCTGTTCCGGAAGCGCGTTTGTCGTGATATCCCAGTCATTGGGTGTGACCCCGAGATACGAATCCCTTACACAGCCTCCGACCGCGTATGCTTCATATCCGTTATCCTGAAGCTTCCCGATCACGGTCTTAACTTTTTCGGGAAGGGATATCAGCATACAAGGGCCACCGTCTGCCTTGCGATCGACATCTCTTCATCCGTGGGTATGACAAGAAGGGGTACCTTGGATCCGTCCTTTGATATGATGATCTCCTCACCCCTTATCTCATTCTTCTTTGTATCGAGCTCGGTCCCCAGGTATGTAAGATACGAGCATATCTGCTGCCTTGCCATGATGTTGTTCTCACCGACACCTGCCGTGAACGTTATCGCATCGACACCGTTCATTGCCGCAACATATGCACCTATATATTTTGCAACATGATACGCATATGTCTCGAGCGCTATGGCAGCCTGCTCATCTCCCGATCCGGCCGCTTCCCCGAGGTCGCGAAAATCACTTGATACGCCGTCGGACAATCCGAGCACACCAGATTTCTTGTTAAGGATCGTGAGCATCTCCTTAAACGACAGATCCTCTTTCCGGGAAATGAATTCAAGTATCGCGGGATCAAGATCGCCGCTTCTGGTTCCCATTATCAGTCCTTCAAGAGGCGTCAGTCCCATCGAAGTATCGACACATTTACCTCCGCTGACCGCACTGACCGAAGCACCGTTTCCGAGATGGCATACGATGATCTTCATGTCCTTTATGTCTTTGCCGAGAAATTCTGCCGTCCTGTTTGCCACATATTCGTGACTCGTTCCGTGGAATCCGTAACGGCGCACTTTGTATTTTCTGTAATATTCGTAAGGGATGCCGTACAGGAATGCCTTCGGAGGCATTGTCTGGTGGAAAGCAGTATCAAACACCGCTACCATCGGAACGTTCGGCATCAGCTCCCTGCATGAATTAACTCCTATGAGATTCGCGGGATTGTGAAGAGGAGCAAGATCGTTGCATTCCTCTATAGCCTTTAATACTTCATCGTCGATGATGACCGACTTCGAGAACTTCTCTCCGCCGTGAACTATCCTGTGGCCTACCGCATCTATTTCCGAAAGGCTCTTTATCACACCTGTTTCGGGGTTCGTCAGGGCATCAAGTACGAGCCTGACCGCCTTTGTATGGTTCGGCATATCAACCTGCGTCTTGATCTTGTCGGATCCTTTCGGCTGATACGTATGCATGCCTCCGTCAATACCGATACGTTCGCACAGGCCTTTTGCAAGTACCTCCTCGCTGTCGGCATTGATCAGCTGATATTTCAGAGAACTGCTTCCGCAGTTGATAACGAGTACATTCATGATTTTTCCTCCCGATCAGTATGCTCTTCCCCAGTAAACAAGTTTCTTTGCCGGCTGCCCGCAGCATACACACGTGTCCGCTATCTTTTCCTGTTCGAACGGCATGCAGCGGCTTGTTACCGACATCTTCTCTTTGATCGCATCTTCGCATTCGCGCCTTCCGCACCACATCGCCCTGACGAATCCGCTCTTCTCGGCGAAGATCTTTTCAAACTCTTCTTTCGTTGTCGCGGTATATGTCTGGGAATCGCGACGCTCTCTCGCACGCTCGAGCATGTCATGCTGCATCGTATCAAGAAGTTTTTCTACTGTATCCGGGAGGTCCGCTATGGCACATTCCGTCTTCTCACCGGTATCCCTTCGGGCAAGTACCGCCTTGCCTGCCTCGATATCCTTGGGACCTATCTCAACCCTTACCGGTATACCGCGCATCTCGGCTTCGGCGAACTTCCATCCCGGACTCTTGTCGGTGTCATCAACCTTGACCCTGAATCCCTTGTCCGCAAGAGTGCTCCTGATCTCCTCCGCCTTCTCAAGGACACCTTCCTGCTGCTGTCTGATAGGTACTATCACGATCTGAACCGGTGCGACCTTCGGCGGGAGTACGAGTCCGTTATCGTCACCGTGAACCATTATTATGGCACCGATCAGTCTTGTCGTTGTTCCCCATGAAGTCTGGAACGGATGCTTGAGTGTATTGTCCTTGTCGGTAAACTGTATATCAAACGCTTTGGCGAATCCGTCACCGAAATTATGGCTCGTTCCCGACTGGAGGGCTTTTCCGTCATGCATGAGAGCCTCTATCGTATACGTCGCTTCCGCTCCGGCGAATTTTTCCTTATCCGTCTTGCGACCCTTTATGACAGGGATCGCGAGCACATTCTCGCAGAAATCGGCATAGAGATTGAGCATCTGTATCGTGCGCTCCTCCGCCTCTTCAAACGTTGCATGGATCGTATGACCTTCCTGCCACAGGAACTCCCTTGAACGAAGGAAAGGTCTCGTCTCCTTCTCCCAGCGGACTACCGAACACCACTGGTTGTATACCTTGGGAAGATCCCTGTATGAGTGAACTTCGTTCCTGTAAAAATCACAGAACAGGGTTTCCGAAGTCGGACGCACGCACATTCTCTCCTGAAGCGGCTGGAGTCCTCCGTGAGTGACCCATGCAACCTCGGGGGCAAATCCTTCGACGTGATCCTTCTCCTTCTCAAGAAGGCTCTCGGGAATGAACATAGGCAGATATACATTCTCAACGCCCGTTGCCTTGAACCTTTCGTCCATCTGTTTCTGGATCAGTTCCCATATCGCATAGCCTGCGGGCTTGAATACCATACAGCCTTTAACGCTCGTATAGTCGATAAGATCCGCCTTTTTGACAACATCCGTGTACCACTGGGCAAAATCAACCTCCATCGATGTGATCTGCTCAACCTGTTTTTTGTCTCCCATGATTACAACTCCTCGTGTCCGAATAATTACAAATTAACTCTTATATTTTACGCTTTTTTGCACAATTTATCCACTTTTTTATGGTTTTGAAGCAAAAAAGCTTTCTATGTTAATGCGTTTTGCACTCGTATTTCCCTGTACCATGATGTCGCTTCCCCCGCCTTTTCCCGAACACGCGGCATTGAAAGCGTCTGTCAGGGCGCGCAGATCGCACTTTCCGGCATGATCTTTCCCGACCCCGAAAATGTATCTGTATCCGTCCCGGTCGCTTCCGCAAAAAGCACATACCGGTCCGTCACATACCGTGACGCACTCATTGACAAGATCCCTCATACCCTTCGGATCGAGAATATCCGAAAAGACAAGTTCGCATTCACCGGATCCCTTTTCTCTTCCCCTGATCCTCTCAAGTGCATCTTTTGTCACAAGCGCGGTCATATTACGCAGGATGGTATTTTTCTCCTCTTTGAGGGTTTGCATCTTCCCTGCAAGATCGGCGACAAACTCCGCAGTTTTGTCACGCTTTGCGGACAGAAGCTCCATTATCCTTGCGTTACTGTCATGAAGATACGCATAATCCCTGTAAGCATCCATTCCTGCGATCATGGTGACCCTTGTGCCCTGCCGGTGAGGCATCGAAGAGAGAATCTTGATGACTCCGAACTGCCCCGTGCTTTCTGCATGGGGAGCGCAGCATGCACATATGTCATATCCCTCGATCGTCACCAGACGTATGTTCTCCAGATCATCCAGTTTGCTCCTGTAGGGGATGCTCTTTGCTTCCTCCGCGGACGGAAAGCTTATCGTGACCGGAACGTTTTCGAATACGACGCGGTTGGCCCTCTCTTCTATGTCCCTTAACTGTTCATCCGACAGCGGACCGTCAAAATCTATGACAAGTTCCCTGTCCGACATGTGAAATCCGACGTTATCATATCCGTACGTGCTGTGTACCAGACCGCCCACAAGATGTTCCGCCCCGTGACTCTGCATACGTGAATACCTTTTGGAGGCATCGAGCCTGCCCGTTATCCTTGCTCCTTCAGACACGGATCCGTCGATATAATGCCGCACCTGTCCGGAGACTGTCTGAACATCGGTCACGTTTACGACGGTTCCGTCTTCTGTCGTTACAGTTCCGGTATCGGCCTGCTGCCCTCCCCCTTCCGGGAAAAAAGCTGTACGGTCAAGAACAACATATCTTCCCTTTGAAGGATCTTCGAAAGAGCCTGTCACTTCGGCTTCAAACTCCGTCAACATCCCGTCGGTCTCATACAGAAGCTCTGTTTTATTCCTGTTCTCTCTTGCGTTTTTCATATGCCCTATTCCAAAAAAGAGAACAGGACCGAGATCCTGTTCTCTCATGATCAAATAAGTATTATCCGAAATATCTGTCGTGAAGACCCTTGAACGCTTTGCCGTGTCTTGCCTCATCCCTTGCCATTTCATGAACCGTGTCATGGATAGCATCAAGGTTTGCTGCCTTGGCACGCTTTGCAAGATCGGTCTTACCTGCGGTAGCACCGTTCTCAGCTTCTATACGCATCTCAAGATTCTTCTTCGTCGAATCTGTAACAACCTCTCCGAGGAGCTCGGCAAACTTCGCAGCGTGCTCTGCCTCTTCGAAAGCAGCCTTCTCATAATACATTCCGATCTCGGGATAACCTTCGCGAAATGCCACTCTTGCCATTGCAAGATACATACCTACCTCCGTGCACTCTCCGTTGAAATTGGAACGAAGATCAGCAAGTATATCTTCCGATACACCCTTGGCAACGCCGACAACATGCTCGGCAGCCCAGGTCATTTCACCTTCCTGCTTTGTGAACTTTGATGCGGGAGCCTTACACTGAGGACAAGCCTCGGGAGCTTCCGGACCTTCATGAACGTAACCGCAAACCTGACAAACCCATTTCATATTCTACGATCTCCTTTTCATATAATTTTTGATACCTCTGAAGGTTGATGCACTGATTATATGTTCGATACGGCAGGCATCCGCTTCGGCAATCTTCTCGGAAACCCCGGCGACATCCTGGAGAAAAGCAGTGAGAGTCTTGTGCTTGTCGTATATCTCGACGGCTTTCTTACGTCCCTTATCGGTAAGATTGATCTCCTTGCCGACCTCATCCATCGTGATGTATTCCTCATCTCTGAGGATACCCATCGCACGGCTCACGCTCGGTCTTGAGAAACCGAGTTCCCTTGCCACGTCGATCGAATATACGATACCGTTTCTCTTCTTCAGTCTGTATATCGTTTCGATATAGTCTTCACCGGATTCAAGCATTGCCATTATCAGCCCTCCAATGACGATTATAACCTCTTCCTGCACATATGACAATGATCCCGGCAGAATAATCTGTCGGGATCATGTCTAAGTAAAGTAAAGGTATCGGTTCGCTCTGACCGCTCGGGATCAGATAAGCTGGTTGTACAGGCTTGACAGCGCGCTTGACGTCTCTGCGTTGCTTCCGTAGATCGAAGTTCCGAGATCTGCATCACGGACAATGCTGTTTGCCTTGTCTGCGATCTGTGATCCGTACGTTCCGTTTCCGGAGAACAGGGACTTGAGCGTCGCCTCATCGGCTTTCTTAAAAGCTTCCTCGTTAACGGAAAGCTTTCCGTCATCGCCGACGTTTATTCCGGCCTTTGCGAGCACCTTGTTGAAGGTATCCGTCATTCCGGTCATAAACTTCACATCCTGTGAGATCTCTTTGGAGCTGACCTTTGAAGCCTGGTCGATCACTTTGTTGTAATTGTCCGCAAACCCTTTGACCGCCGTCAGGAGCTTGTCGGTATCAACCTTGCCTTCGGTCTTCTTCCAGAGATCTTCCTTGCCGAGATCTTCAACTGATGTCTTCAGCTGGTCGGCATCTTTCTTGATCTGGGTGAGGCCTGTCTTGTCAACTTCTTCTTTTGCTTTGGTCTTGGTTGATGATGCTGCCTTTGTGGCTGCAGCCTTTTCATCATTGACTGCTTTGTCGGTTCCGGCATAGTATGATTTTACGAGCTTACCGTAACTGCCGTTCTTGATGGCCGCATAATTCGCAAAATCAAACGAGCCCATTGAATTGCCCGAATTCGAATTGGAACCCGTGCTTCCGAGCATCGAAGTGATATCAAACATTACATCGCCTCCTTAAATAAAACTAATTCTTTGATGCGTAGTATTCGTCAAACATCTTGTTGGCCGCATCCAGCGTATCCTTACATATGCCGGGGAGTTCATCGCCCCAGGCGCCGGTTGCTTCCTTGAATCCTTTTTCCATTGCCTTCTGCATCTCTTTCATCTTCTCGGGATCGTCTCCCGCAAGAGCCGATGCAAAATCGAACAGTCTCTGGGATGTCTGCTTGATGCCCCAGTATCCGTCCTCGGCTATGTCCTTCTTGGCCTGGTCTATGTCGGCCTGGCTGACATTCTTGAGATTCTCGGGTGAGAACAGTTCGGAAAGCTTCGATACTCCCGCCTGGTCAGTGAACATCTTCTGAACAAGGCTTGCAAGCTGATTTCTTCTGTCGAGTTCATCCTGCTTAAGCTGCTGAACGAGCGCCGCTCTGTCCTCGGCACTCATCTTGTTGATCGAATACGTAGCCTTTTTCTCTTCTACGGCACTCTTTTCGTAAACGGCCGCAACATCTGCGGAAGCACCTGCCGCACTTTTGCCTGCTGCCGCTGAGTCGGAACTGCCGGTAATACCGGTGTTTATCGTATTATATACGGATGAAACACTTCCTACATTGATATCGCCCATAATACCTACCTCCTCGGGTCTTAATTATAGCACAAACATATACAATTTTACAGAATCCGGGTATTATTTCGGAACAGAATAAGACATTTGATGATAGAGCTCTCAATCCGTTGAGATAATAAACCCGAAATCCGTTTCGGAAAAAGCGTACAGATACGCTTTCTAAATCTTTTATCGGACAGATGCCGCAGAAACTTTATACCTGATATGAAAAAAAATCATTCCTCCTCCACGGTCATGATGATCTGATAGTCTTCCCTGTATTCTATGATGATCTCGGGATGCGTCTTTGCATACCCGGCGGCCTCTTTAGCCACAACCTCGGCCGCTCTTCGAAGCTTTTGGGGATCGTCCTTTCTGATCCGGGGGCACGTCGGAACAAGAGCAAGCTGCAGGCGGTCCCCGTTCTTCATCAACCTGAACGGCCAGAGTTTACAGTCAAACGGTTTCAGATGATCGGGAAGTATACACCCTTTCCGGTTAAAATGACAGAGCGCTTCCTCCCCGCTGTCATCCGTGTGATATTTATCGTCAAGATCGATCGTTACGGTCCCGTTTTGACGTGTTTTAAAACGCGCATCTGGATACATGTTTTTTATCTCTTCAACAGTCTCAGCCGCAAAGCACGGAGTCAGGTTCAGACTTTGCCGGCGGAATGAGCAGCAATACTCACATTTTGCACAATCGGCAGGTGACAGTATCTCTTCCGGTATCACGTTTCACCTCCGTAGTATTTGGGGTATTTTTGCACAGGGCGGTAGGATTCCTTGGACTGACGAAGACCGGGTATGTTCATGTCCTCTTCAAGATTATAATACTGCCTGCCCCGGTCTATTCCTGACGCGGCAAAATGTCTGCGCGACACAACGGTTGCGCCTGCAAGAGCAAACGAACTCACCGCTTTATCAAAATGGAAATCCATGCTGTCAGTCGACAGGAAAGATGCCATTGTCGCGGCAACCGGAGAATCGTCCACATACAGCACGCCTCCCGTCATACCCAGTTCGTTCCAGTACTTCCCCGCCTCCAGGATACAGGCCTGTTCTTCTTCGAGTTCCTCATCCGGCATGTCTTTTTTCTCATGTTCCACCTGCCAGATACGGGCAACCTCAAGCGCATCCTGCAGGCGCTTTTCGCTGTCGATCGGATAATACTTTGCATCGGGATACAAGCGGTTGAATGAATTGATACGGTGTTTCAGACGATGATATTTTCTCCCTGCAAAATCGATCCATTTCGCGCCCTCATATATGTAATCGTTATCACCCTGATCCGACTGCCATTCTATGTCAAAGTGTTCCGACAGTATATCCTTCTGCCCCTCGTCACAAAGGCAGAACCTGATACCTCCCCTGTCCTTCGCATCCTGTCGAAGCATTTCAAAGACAGTCTCTGTATCAAGTTTTTTGGCAGACAAAGGAAAGCCGTAGCCCTGACGGTTCTCGCTTTTTCCGTGATAGTAACGGAACAGAACACCGTCATGTACTGCTACTTCCAGTTTGTATTTTCGCCGGAGCAGGAAAATATTGACACGCGAAGTATCGCTCCCTCTGAAAGGAAGCGTTCCAAACTCCTCAAGTATCTCTATTGTCGGTGATGTCCAAGCCAGTTTTTCCATCAAAATCACGTCTCAGATTATCTGACCACGCCTGCATACTCATAGCCGGCTTCCGTAACCGCCGCCCTGATGCTTGCTTCATCTACTTCCTTTGTGCCGGTGATCGTCACAAGGTTTTTCTCATGGTCCGCATTCGCGCTCTCGATCCCATCGATCGCCTCAAGTGCCTTCTTTACGTGTTCCTCGCAATGTGCGCACATCATTCCGTTTACAGTGATCTTCATTTCTTTTCCTTCCTTTCCTGTCTTTGAAATCAAATTCAGACGAAGCGCGTTGGACACCACACAGAAACTTGACAAGCCCATCGCCGCCGCGCCGAAGACCGGATTGAGCGTCCAGCCAAATGCCGCTATAAAACAGCCCGCTGCAAGCGGGATCCCCAAAACATTGTAGAAAAATGCCCAGAACAGATTCTCGTGAATATTGCGAAGTGTACTCCGCGAGATGCGGATCGCCGCCGCCACGTCCTTGATACTGCTCTTCATCAGCACCACATCAGCCGCATCGATCGCAATATCCGTGCCCGCACCGATCGCGATCCCAAGGTCCGCGGAAGTAAGTGCCGGTGCATCATTAATCCCATCGCCCACCATTGTGACGATGCCTTGCTCTTTCAGCTGTCTGATGACCGCCTCTTTTCCATCCGGCTTTACGGATGCGACCACTTCGTCTACGCCCGCCTGCTTTGCGATCGCCGCAGCGGTCACTTCGTTATCTCCGGTCAGCATCACAACATGGATGCCCATCTTTTTGAGCTCGTCGATCGCCTCCGCGGAATCTTCTTTGATCACATCCGATACTGCGATCACTCCGAGAAGCCTCTCACCTTTTGCGATCAGGATCGGCGTCTTTCCCTCTTTGGAAAAAAGGTCGATCGCTTCATGCGCCTCTGATCCGATCTTTCCGATGATACCGTCTATGTAGCTAAGATTCCCTCCGTACACCGGTACTCCGTCAAGCATCGCTTTCAGGCCGTTACCGGATATCACTTCAAAATCGGTCGTTGTGTCGAGGGGAACATTCTTTTCTCCGGCATAAGCAGTGACGGCCTTCGAGATCGGATGCTCGCTCTTTTCTTCCAGCGCATAGGCTGTGCGAAGGAGCTCCTCTTCCGATACGCCCGCCGCCGGTTTCAGATCAGTCACTTGCATCTTACCGGTTGTGATCGTGCCGGTTTTATCAAGTGCAATGATCTGTGTCCTTCCGGCCTGCTCCAAAGAAGCCGCCGTCTTAAACAGGATCCCCGCCCTGGCAGCCACACCGTTTCCGACCATGATCGCCACAGGTGTTGCAAGGCCGAGCGCACACGGACAGCTGATCACGAGCACAGATACCGCTCTCGCTATCGCAAATCCGACGCTCTCTCCAACAAGAAGCCACACAAAAAAAGTAACCAGCGCTATCCCTATGACAACCGGAACAAACACTCCCGATACCCGGTCTGCGATCTTGGCGATCGGTGCTTTCGTCGCAGCAGCATCGCTTACCATCCTGATGATCGCGGAAAGGGTCGTATCTTCACCGACTCCTGTAGCCTCACAGACCATATACCCCGACGTGTTGATTGTCGCTGTGTAGACTTTATCGCCCGGAATCTTATCCGCAGGGACACTCTCGCCCGTCAGCGCCGCCTCATTTACGGCACTTTCGCCTTCTTTTACAATACCGTCAACCGGTATACTGTCGCCCGGTCTTACGACAAATCGGTCGCCGACCTTCACTTCTTCGATCGGAACAAGCGTCTCTACGCCGTCCTTTAAGAGCACTGCCGTTTTGGGCGATAATTTCATCAATCCTTTCAGCGCATCGGTAGTCTTCCCTTTTGAGCGCGCCTCAAGCATCTTACCGACTGTGATCAGAGTCAGGATCATCGCCGCAGTCTCAAAATAGAACTCTGTCCCGGTCATCGCAAACAGCTCATATGTACTGTAAACAAATGCTGCAGCAGAACCAAGTGCCACAAGCGTATCCATATTGGGCGATTTACGTATGAGGCCTTTAAATCCGTTGATAAAAAACCGCCGGTTGATCACCATGACCGCAGCGCATAACAGCAGCTGGAAGAGCCCCATTGACACGAATAAGAGCGGGATCAAAAAGATCACAGAGGCTATCAGGCGTTTTCTCATAAGCGGTGTCTCGGTATCTTCCAAAGAATCCTCCGATACAGGTACTGCCTTCGCCTTGCCTCCGCCTTCAATGCGTGCACCGTATCCCGCAGCCTCTACTGCTGCAATGATTGCCTCCGGAGACGCCGATCCCTCAACGCCCATTGAATTGGTCAGAAGGCTGACTGCGCAGCCTGTCACACCGGGAACGGCACCGACAGCCTTCTCGACCCTCGCCTGGCAAGCCGCGCAACTCATTCCCGTTACTTGATATTTGTTCACGTTAGATCCTTCCTAATCAACTTCTGCCGCGTGGTTATTTTTTTACTCTGACTAAAACTATATCAGAAAAACGCCGCAAACGATACTTTGCGACGTTTCTTTCAAACAAATGAACACTTTGTAAGTAGACGACGATCATTCGAATAACCTGTCACAGACATGATCCGGACAATAAATGGAACACCAGGAACTGTCACCCAATTCTCCGTTTCCTCCGCCCGAAACAGCCGAAAGCATTTCGTCGTCAAGATCAATGGACAGATTTTCAAGTATCGGCAAAGCATCCTTCGGCGATTTAACATTCCTGAGCTTTTCAATTGTTTCAGGATCGGCTTTGGCATGCACCTGATCCTGCAGCATTTTCAGAATCTGATTTTTATCCATTTTCCCTCCTTTATTGGCTGTCAGCATTTATATAATACCACAATTCTCTGCTTTTGCGGCAAGATCATTAATGACCTCACCCGCTATGATGAGTCCCGCGACTGACGGTACAAATGCCGTGGATCCCGGAACAGCTCTTCGTTGTCCGCAATCGACGGACATATCTTCCAAAGGACGTATAGGTTCCTCTTTGGAGTAAACAACCTTCAGGGATTCGATCCCCCGCTTTTTGCATTCCCTCCGCATGACTTTTGCCAAAGGACATATGGATGTATCATAAATATCCGCGACTTCAAATGCCGCGGGATTTACTTTATTGCCGGCTCCCATGGATGAAATGACCGGAACACCGGCTTTCTTTGCGTTCTCAATGATAGTAAGTTTCCCGGTCACGGTATCGATGGCATCCACTACGTAGTCATACTCACAAAAATCAAACTGATCCTGTGTATCCGGCAGGTAAAAGGTCTGATAAGTTCTGACCCTGCAGTCGGGATTGATCTCGCAAACCCTCTCCTTTGCAACATCCACTTTATACTCTCCGACCGTCTTGTCGGTTGCCAATATCTGCCGGTTAATATTGGAAAGACAAACCTTGTCGTTATCGATCAGATCAAGCGCTCCGATCCCGGAACGGGCGAGAGCCTCTACCACATAGCCGCCCACACCGCCGATCCCAAACACCGCGATACGGCAGGAAGCAAAATAATCAATTGCTTTCCTGCCGTAAAGCAGTTCTGTTCTTGAAAACCTATCCGGCATCGTTTTATTCCTTTTCATATGTCAGAACCTTTTTCTGCCAACTGGCTTTTCCGCATTTAGGGCATTTCATGTATCTTGTTCTGCCCATATGAGGCGCAAGGTTGGTTTGCCAATAGGTCGGAACATGCCTGTCGTGACAGTTCTGACACTCATAATATCCCGCTTTCTGCTCGATCCCCACTGCAATAAAAGCAACGATCAGAATCATGGCAAGGGCAAATACAATAAGAACAATCCTGCTCCATACAGGCATCTCCGCATACGAAGCCACACCGCACATAACCAGTCCGGCAATCGTCGCCGGAGCCCCAATCCATATTTCTGCATCAAGAAGCTGTCTGTTTTTCTTTTCAATCTCCCTGCGCATTTCAATAAGATTTTCTTCTACACGTTTATCATATGCTTCTGCCATTATCCTTTCGCCCGACAGGAGTTCGTTAACATTAATCTTTAATAGTTCGCACAACTCCATCATTATCCCTGAATCCGGCAAAGACTTTCCTGTTTCCCACTTTGATACGGCACGGTCGGTAATCCCCAGTTTCTCTGCAAGAACCGCCTGAGTCATGCCCTCTTCTTTTCTACAGGATGCTATAAACTTTCCGATTTTTATCTGATCCATATCGGGCACCTCCTTTCATGCCCCAAGCATATGAAAAATCATTATATTTGAACACGAACCTGTGGTTGATATGTATATTCTACCACCGGTTGACAATACTCAAAAGAGGAACCCGCGTCTGCAGGTTCGAGGACACTTACTTTGAAATACTCTCATAGAAACTAAAACGACTCCATTACCAGATCGGTATTGGAGTCGTTCATCATTAACAGGTATTATTCAAGTTAGTGATAAACTGAATCTGCGCTCAATGAATGCGACGTCTTACCACAGTATTTGCATTTGCATTCAAGTTTGTATAATTATTCTTTATGGATATATGGAGCGCGAGACGGGACTCGAACATTCACAGAGTCCTAAAACACTGATAAACAGGAGGTTTGCGGACACTTCCTCGTAATGGCAACTCAAAGGCAACGCATTTTTATTCCCATATCCCTGTTTGAAACCCATTAACAGTAAAAGCTAATATCCTCAACACAATAGAACTTCTTCCATTTATCACATATTACAAAATAGTGTGCACTAATCATGTCCATGATGACATCAAGATCATGTCGCGGGATCTTACTTTTATTATGTGCGAGGAT
>JAFZRD010000042.1 GCA_017620055.1 Lachnospiraceae bacterium | reverse complement strand
ATCTGACCGAAGGTCCGAACAGGGGATTCTTCTGCTGGTCGAACAGCCTTGACGGTAAGAAGAACTCAAACGGTCCGGCACCCGACGGCGAAGAGTATTTCGCGATGGCACTCCTGTTCGCATCACACCGCTGGGGCGACGGCGAAGGCATATTTGATTACGGCCGTGAGGCAAGAGACCTTCTTCACGATATGATCAGGGAGGGAGACGAAACGGTCGGCCGCGGTATGTTTGACCGCGAAAATCACCTGATCCGCTTTATCACCGAGGTCGATTTTTCCGACCCTTCATACCATCTGCCTCATTTCTACGAACTGTTTTCCGAGTGGGCGAATCCCTCGGACAGAACGTTTTACGCCGAGGCTGCGTCCGCGAGCCGGAGATTCCTTCACGATGCGTGTCATAAGGTGAGCGGCCTTTGTGCGGAGTACTCATATTTCGACGGTACGCCGTACGAAAAGGGCAGCGAGATCTGGGGCAAGCATGACTGGTATTACTCGGATGCTTACAGGACGATAATGAACATCGCTATGGATCACATCTGGTTTTCGAAGGATCCGTGGCAGGAAGAGGAAGGAGCGAGGTTCATAAACTTCATGTTCGACACCGTCGGTACTTCGCGATGGGGTAAGGTTCTCGACTGGGACGGAACGGTAAGGGAAGAGGATGCACTTCACCCGGTCGCTGTTATCGCAAGCAATGCGGCGGCTGCGACGCTTGTCGGTGATAATGATGAAAAGGCTTATGAAAATGCGATGTCGGCGATCAGGCTGTTCTGGGACACGCCTCTTCGTGAAGGCGTCAGAAGATACTACGACAACTGTCTCTATATGTTCGCTTTTCTGATGCTCTCCGGCAGATACAGGATCTGGTGATAAAGAGAGGAACGTTAAATTGATAAAAAAGACGGCACGGACGGCAGGCATCGTTGTGATGCTTGCTTTGATTTTTTCTTTGGCGGGATGTGTACAGGTCGAAGTAACAGATGATGCGGCTGCCGGTAACCTTCCGGTCAAAAGTGAGGAGGCAGAAGAAGCAGACAAAGAGAGTCCCGCACCAAGATATGTTATGGCCTCCCCTGATGGCCTCGGAGAAGATGCGATCTTCGGGTGCTGCTTAAACGGCAAAAGCATCAATGACGAAGAACTTTTCCATGTCGCGATGAACAATTTCAATGCCGTAACGCTTGAGAACGAACTGAAACCGGAGTCCATGTTGGGAAGCGGCAACCGGCCCGCAGACGGAAGCATCCATGAAGAGGATCTGGGCGGTGAGACAATAAGCGTCCCGGCACTCGATCATTCGGATGCCGATGCGATGCTTGACAGGATACTCGGGTGGAATGAAGCTCACCCCGACAGAAGCGTTAAGGTAAGAGGTCATGTTCTCGTATGGCATTCACAGACACCGGAGTGGTTCTTCAGGACCGACTACGATCCGGATAAGGACTATGTGTCTGCGGATGAAATGAACAGGCGCCTCGAGTGGTACATAAGATCGGTACTCCGGCATTATACGGGCGAAGAGAGCAGATACAGGGATCTGTTCTATGCGTGGGACGTTGTTAACGAAGCGGTGAGTGACAGGACGGGTACGTACAGGACGGAAAAATCAAGCTGGTGGAACGTGTATCAGAGCAATGAGTATATAATCAACGCATTCCGGTTTGCCAATATGTATGCCCCTGCAGGACTCGATCTGTATTATAATGACTACAGCGAATGCGATCCGAAGAAACAGAAAGGTATCATCGCGCTCATACAGGATGTAAAGAGTGCGGACGGAACAAGGCTTGACGGCTTCGGGATGCAGGGCCATTACAGTGTCAATGCCCCGACGGCGGAGACGATAGAGAGCGCCGCAAGGCAGTATGCCGATACGGCGGGCACCGTAATGCTCACGGAACTTGATATCAAGCACAGCATGTTCTATAACGGAACGGAAGAGGGACTGGAGAAAGAGTACAGGCGGCAGGCCGATTATCACAAAAAGATCCGGGACGTCATGAAGAGGTTGCATGACGAAGGCGTAAATGTTGCCGGTATATCGTTCTGGGGAGTATCCGACAGGTACACCTGGCTTCCCGGACAGCATCCGCTTCTGTTTGACAAAGACCTTAAGCCGAAGCCGGCTTATGATGTGTTCACATATAAAGAGGAGTAAAGTATTGAAAGAATTATGCGGAAACGATTTTCTGCTGGAGTGTGCGACTGCACAGAAACTGTATACGCGCTACGCGGATATCAGGACGGTTCCGGTGCTCGATTACCACTGCCATATCGATCCTAAAGAGATATACGAGGACAGGCGGTATGAGAACATAGCGCAGATGTGGCTTGAGGGCGATCACTACAAATGGCGCCAGATGCGCACGGACGGAACAAACGAAAAGTACATAACCGGAGACGCACCGGATAAGGAGAAGTTTACGGCATGGGTAAAGACTCTTCAAAAGCTCATCGGCAATCCGCTGTATCACTGGTCGCACATGGAGCTTCGTTATTATTTCGGGTACGCGGGGATCTTAAATGAAGATACCGCCGACAGGGTGTGGGATATGTGTAACGACATACTCTCCACGGGGGCGCTTTCCGTACGCGATATAATTCGAAGATCGAATGTCCGTCTTATATGTACAACAGATGATCCTGCGGATACGCTTGAGTGGCACGAGCGCATTGCGGCCGATGAAAGCTTTGACGTTACGGTCCTCCCGGCATTTCGTCCCGACAGGATAAACGGTATCGGGCAGAGTGATTTTCGCGGATACGTCCGTAAGCTTTCCGATTCGGCAGGTATTGATATCACGGATCTTTCTTCGCTAAAAGAGGCGATCGAGCGTAGGATCGGATTCTTTGGTGAGCACGGATGCCGCGTCAGTGATCATGCCATGGAAACGATCTCGTATGTTCCCGCCGGGGAAGGCGAGGTTGAGGCGATATTTCAAAAAGCCCTTTCGGGCCGGACAGTCGGAGCGATTGAGGCGGCAAAGTATCAGACATACATGATGCGGTTTCTCGCAGGATGCTATGCCGAGCGCGGATGGGTAATGCAGCTTCACTGCGGAGCAAGGCGAAACGTCAATACGGCGATGTATAAAAAACTCGGTCCGGACACGGGATTCGACTGTATCGGGCAGGGCAGCAGCGCAGAGGGTCTGACGGGGCTTCTTGACGGTCTGTGCATGTCGGGTACTCTCCCGAAGACGGTCATATATTCACTCGATCCGAATGACGACAGGATGATCGGATCGATCATAGGATGTTTTTCCGATGAAGGTATAAGATCCAAGATACAACACGGCAGCGCATGGTGGTTTAATGATAACCTTTCGGGCATCGGCGAGCAGATGAAGTCGCTCGCATCCCAGTCCGTATTCGCGAACTTCATCGGGATGCTGACGGATTCAAGATCGTTCCTGTCATATGTGCGACACGATTATTTCAGACGGATACTGTGCAACATGGTGGGACGTTTTGTAGAGGACGGTCTGTATCCGGATGACGAGGTAAGGCTTGGCGAAATGATCAAAGGTATATCATACAACAATGCCGTCGATTACTTTGGCTTTGATCTTGAGAAGGTGTAAAGAGGAGATCACCGACTATGGAAATGACACTCAGATGGTACGGAAGCGGTCACGATACGGTAAAACTTTGGCAGATAAGGCAGATACCCGGAGTGACGGGAGTGATAACGACGCTTTATGATACGGCGCCCGGGCAGGTCTGGCCGCGCGATAGGATACATGCTCTCAAGGAGGAGGTTGCCTCCTCGGGGCTTCATATATCAGGTATAGAGAGCGTCAACGTTCATGAGGCGATCAAGGCCGGAACCGGTGAGAGGGATGAGTATATCGATAACTACATCGCAACTCTCGAGGCTCTCGGAGAAGAGGATATTCATCTCGTCTGTTATAACTTTATGCCTGTGTTCGACTGGACAAGGACCGAACTTGCCAGAAAGCGCGCCGACGGATCCACCGTGCTTGCATATACACAGAAGGCGATAGATGCGCTCGATCCGGAAGAGATGTTTGGTTCAATAAACGCTGATTCGAACGGTGCCGTGCTTCCGGGCTGGGAACCCGAGAGGATGGAGCACATCAGGGAACTGTTTGACCTCTACAGGGATGTTGATGAAGAGAAGCTCTTTGACAATCTCAAATACTTCCTTGAGAGGATCATGCCCGTATGCAACAGATATGACATCAAAATGGCGATCCATCCGGACGATCCCGCGTGGAGCGTGTTCGGACTTCCGAGGATAATCATCAGTCTCGATAATATCATGAGGATGATGAAGATGGTTGATGATCCTCATAACGGAGTGACCTTTTGTGCGGGATCATACGGCACCAACCGCGGGAACGATCTTCCGGCGATGATCAGGGCATTAAAGGGAAGGATACATTTTGCCCATGTCAGAAATCTTAAGTTCAATTCGGATGATGACTTCGAGGAATCCGCGCATCTGTCATCCGACGGAAGCTTTGATATGTATGAGATAATGAGGGCGCTTTATGAAACGGGGTTTGACGGACCCATCCGTCCCGATCACGGAAGGATGATCTGGGATGAGGTGGCAATGCCCGGATACGGCCTATATGACCGCGCACTCGGTGCAACGTATCTTAACGGACTGTGGGAAGCTATCGACAAGAACGCTGTGAGGAAATGAAGATGATACTGTCGGATGAAGGGATCAAAGAGCGCGGCACATGGGAGTCGAAGGGCTATATACTTCCGGGATATGACAGGAAGAAGATGACGGAAGAGACCGTGGCGCATCCCCGGTGGGCGCACTTCGGAGCCGGTAACATATTCCGTGCGTTTCATGCCGCGGCGGCGGAGAAGCTCCTTGACGAAGGAGCGATGACATCCGGGATAACCGTCATCGAAGGATACGATACCGACATAATCGATAAGATATACCGCCCGTATGACAACCTTTCGGTTGCCGTAACCCTCAGGTGTGACGGGAGCGTCGAAAAGAAAGTGATCGGCTCTGTCGGAGAGTCATGTATACTTGATGAGACGAATGATAAAGAGTACTCAAGGATCCGGGAAATATTCCGCTCATCCTCGCTTCAGCTCGTGACATTTACGATCACGGAAAAAGGGTATGCCACATTCGGAAAAAAGATCGCGGATCTTATGTATGAACGCTTCCTTTCCGGAGCGCATCCCGTGGCTCTTGTTTCGACCGACAACTGTTCGCACAACGGTGACAGGCTGAAGGAGAGCATCGCCGGGTTTGCGAGAAAAGGCGAGGAATCCGGAATATACGAAAACGGTTTTTGCGAATATCTTCTCGACCATAAAAAGGTGAGCTTTCCGTGGAGCATGATAGACAAGATCACGCCGAGACCCGATGAGGGTATCGCCGGTATACTGGAAGGAGACGGACTTACCGGGATCGAAGCAGTCAGAACGGCAAAGGATACGTTCATCGCACCTTTTGTCAACGCGGAGGAATGCGAATACATGGTCATAGAGGATGATTTTCCCGCGGGGAGGCCCCCGCTCGAAAAAGCGGGATTCATCTTCACCGACAGGGATACGGTTGACAGGGTCGAGAGGATGAAAGTATGCACATGCCTCAATCCGCTGCATACCGCGCTCGCCGTATTCGGGTGCCTTCTGGGATATACTAAGATATCCGAGGAAATGAAGGATGAAGATCTTAAACGACTTGTCATGAGGATCGGATACGGGGAGGGACTTCCGGTCGTAACGGACCCGAAGGTGATAGATCCGAAGGAGTTCATCGATACAGTGATAAATGTCCGCCTGCCCAATCCGTTCATGCCGGATACACCGCAGAGAATAGCCACGGATACATCCCAGAAGCTTCCGATCAGATTCGGAGAGACGATCAGAAGCTATATGGCATCGGGAAGGGGCACGGATGATCTTCGGATGATACCGCTCGTATTCGCGGGGTGGATAAGGTACCTGATGGCCGTCGACGACAACGGGGATGAGTTCGAACCAAGTCCCGATCCGCTTCTTGAAAAAGTAAGCAGGTATGTTAAGGATATCGAACCGCTCCTTCGCGACAGTACGATATTCGGAGTCGATCTTTACGAAGCGCGCCTTGCGGACAGAGTGAAGGAATACTTTGAAAAGCTTTCGTCCGGTAAGGGAGCCGTCAGAAGAACGTTAAGGGAGGAAGTATGGAACTGAGTATCAGACCGAAAGAAGAATGTACATATGATGCCGTATCACTCGGTGAGGTGATGCTGCGCCTCGATCCCAGTGAAGGAAGGATCAGGACCGCCAGAAGCTTTAACGTCTGGGAAGGCGGCGGCGAGTATAACGTCATGAGGGGCTTAAGGCGCTGCTTTGGTATGAAGACCGCGGTCATGACTGCCTTTGCCGATAACGAGATGGGACGGCTCATGGAGGATCTGATCCTTCAGGGAGGAGTTGATACGTCCCTGATCAGGTGGATGAAGACGGACGGGATAGGAAAGAGTTGCCGGAACGGGCTGTATTTTGCGGAAAGAGGCTTCGGGATCAGGGGAGCCCTGGCGTGCTCCGACAGGGCCAATACGGCGATATCGCAGGCAACGGTCGATGACTTTGATCCCGAGTACGTATTCGGAAGACTCGGTGTGAGATGGTTTCATACCGGAGGAATATATGCAGCTCTGTCGGAACGTTCATCCGAAACGGTGATCGAGACGGTAAAGACTGCCAAGAAGTACGGAACGGTCGTATCCTACGATCTTAATTACCGCTCTTCACTGTGGGATCATAACGGCGGGAGAGAAACGGCGCGCAAGGTAAACAGCAGCATCGCACCGTACGTTGATGTCATGATAGGTAACGAGGAGGACTATACGGCTTCTCTCGGATTTGCCGTGGAGGGAAACGGGGAGGACCTGACAAGCCTTAACGTTGACGGTTACAGGAAGATGATGCGCGAACTGTCCGCAGCTTATCCGAACATCAAGGTTGCGGCGGTGACTCTTCGTGAGGTAAAAAGCGCCACGGTAAACGACTGGAGCGCTCTTGTACTGTGCGGAGGCGAACTGTACAAGTCACGTGACTACAAGGATCTCGAGATACTCGACAGGATAGGCGGAGGTGATTCGTTCGCCTCGGGACTCATATACGGCCTTATGGAAAAAAGCGATCCGCAGCTTGCCGCGGACTACGGAGCGGCACACGGTGCACTCGCGATGACTACTCCGGGTGATACGACGATGGCAAGTCTTGCCGAAGTTGAAGCGATCATGCGGGGCGGCAGTGCCAGAGTAAAGAGATAGAAAGAGGAGATTTATGTCTGAGGTGATAAATGAACTGACGGGATTCGGGATCGTTCCGGTCGTTGTCATCAAAAAAGAGGAGGATGCGTATCCCCTTGCAAAGGCTCTTATCGGGGGCGTACTGCCGTGCGCGGAAGTGACATTCAGGACCGATGCGGCGGCATCTGCGATAAAGGTAATGTCACAGTCTTTCCCGGAGATGCTCGTGGGCGCCGGGACCGTCATATCAACGGATCAGGTCGATGAGGCCTGTGCAGCGGGCGCAAAGTTCATTGTGAGTCCGGGATTCGATCCCGAGGTGGTCGACCACTGTCTCGATAAAGGCATACCTGTCATACCGGGCATATGCACTCCGACGGAGGCACTTTTGGGAATAAAGCGGGGACTTAATGTCCTTAAGTTCTTTCCGGCAGAGCAGGCGGGCGGGCCCGATATGCTGAAGGCCATGGCCGCACCGTTTCCGGGAATAAGGTTCATGCCGACCGGCGGGATAAATGCGCAGAACCTCGCCTCGTATCTGTCTTTAAAATGTGTAGCCGCCTGCGGAGGAAGCTGGATGGTAAAGAGTGACCTTATCGAAAACGGAGACTGGGCCCGGATCGAAGAGCTTGCGGGTGAGGCGGCGCGTCTCGCAAAAGCGTGTCGTTGCACTGGCTGAACCTCTGTGATAATATACTATACGGTGTTCGGATGGATATTGGATCATTTGCCACGAGACTGTATGTCTCAGATATAGATGCGACGGAGGAACTTCTCGGAAAGTGGTATGCCGCGATGCCTTCGGCGAGGAGACAGCGGTGTGACAGGTTCCGGTCCGAAGCCGACAGACGAAGATGCATAATGGCATATGCGCTGCTCGTTCATGCTTTGGGAGATATCGGCGTATCGGAAGGCGACATTCCCGATATGAGGGAGGGCGCGGACGGGAAACCGTTCTTTGAGGATATCCCGGTCTGCTTTAATATATCCCACGCAGGAGAACGTGTCGCGGTAGCCGTATCGGACTCGCAGGTAGGATGCGATGTCGAATGCAGGAGTGACAATGCGCTTCGTGTCGCAAAACGGTTCTTTGCGCCCGAGGAATATGCATTTCTTGAGTCGCTTGAAGACGAAGAGAGTCAGAGAGCCGAGTTCACAAAACTCTGGACGATGAAGGAGAGTGTGATCAAATGCTGCGGGGAAGGCATCAGACGCGTGCTGAGTGATTTTTCCGTAACGGATGAACACGGGAACAGAAAGAAGACCGTAACGCTTCCCGGGAAGGATGAGCGTTATCATATAAAGGAATTTGCAGGTGAAGGCGGATACTGCTACAGTGTCTGCACAGTGTCGGAAAACATTGAAGACGGCATCAGACGCATCAGGCTCTGAAGCCGGGGAGATCATGATGGGACAGAGAAGTAACAGCGAAAACGATTCGGAATATTTCCAGAACCGGCCGGTCACGATGAACGAAGGCAACAACCTTCTTCAGATCGAGGAGCATATGTATATCCTCGATGATATCGCCAAGCCCAATGTGTTCAGGAACATGTTCCCTTACGAGGAGATACCGAAGATCCCGTTTAACGACAGGACCGTTCCTCACAATATGCCCAAAGAGATATGGATCACCGATACGACGTTTCGCGACGGACAGCAGTCGAGGGCGCCGTACTCGACCGAGCAGATAGTCACGATCTACGATTATCTTCATAAGCTCGGCGGTCCGAACGGGATGATCAGGGCAAGCGAGTTTTTCCTGTATTCGAAGAAGGACCGCGATGCCGTATGCAAATGTATGGAGCGGGGATACAAGTTCCCCGAGGTCACGAGCTGGATCAGGGCGAGCAAGGAGGACTTCAAGCTCGTCAAGGAACTCGGGATGCCCGAGACCGGAATACTCGTAAGCTGCAGTGACTACCATATTTTCTTGAAACTCAAGATGACGAGACGCCAGGCTATGGAGCATTACTTAAGCGTTGTGCGTGACTGTCTCGAGGAGGGTATCTCCGTAAGGTGTCATCTCGAGGATATTACGAGAGCCGACATTTACGGTTATGTCGTTCCGTTCTGTCTCGAACTCATGAAGCTCATGGATGAATACAAGATACCGATCAAAGTCCGTGCATGCGACACGATGGGATACGGTGTCAACTACCCGGGTGCCGTTATCCCGAGAAGTGTTCAGGGAATAATCTATGCGATACACACACACGCGGGTGTTCCGTGTGAGCTTATAGAATGGCACGGTCACAACGATTTCTACAAGGCCGTTTCGAACTCCACAACGGCATGGCTGTACGGGTGCTGCGGTGTCAACACGTCGCTCTTCGGTATAGGAGAGAGGACCGGTAACACACCTCTTGAAGCGATGGTATTCGAGTACGCGCAGCTTCGCGGCACGCTCAACGGTATGGACACGACGGTCATCACCGAGCTTGCGGAATATTACGAGAAGGAGATCGGATACGAGATCCCTCCGCGTACGCCGTTTGTAGGCAAGAACTTCAACGTCACGCGTGCGGGCATTCATGCGGACGGGCTTCTCAAGAACGAGGAGATCTACAACATATTCGATACCGAGAAGTTCCTAAACCGCCCGGTACTGTGTGCGGTCTCGAACACATCGGGTCTTGCGGGTATCGCGCACTGGATCAACACATATTACAAACTGCGTGATGACAGGCAGTATTCGAAGAACGACGAGCTTATCGTGGAACTGAAGAAGTGGGTTGATGAGCAGTACGACGAAGGAAGGGTTACTGTCCTTACCGACAGCGAGCTTGTCGAGCAGATTGATATCACCGCGAAGAGACTCGGTGTTGCGTCTCCCGCTGAGAGGAAAGCGTAATGATCATTCCGGGATAAGGATCCCGGTATATAAGCGTATTCAGGCATCTGCCTTTTGGCAGATGCCTTTTTTATGCTTTTTCGGAAACAGGGGTTGACAGACAAAACCGAAGGTGTATAATACAATCAAACATATGAATAGATGTTCATATGTAATGCGATCAAAGAGAAACATAATTCACTCAATCAAAGGAGACATTATCATGGCAAAGACATACGGTATCGAAGTTGACTGCGCTAACTGCGCGAACAAGATGGAGCAGGCGGCAAAAGACACCGCGGGTGTAAGGGACTGCAGCATCAATTTCATGGCGCTTAAGATGAACGTCGTGTTCGACGAAGGAGTCGATGAGCTTGAGGTCATGAAGGAAGTCCGCAAAAACTGCAAGAAGGTCGAGGACGACTGCGAAGTATACATTTAGACAGAGGTTTAAGAGTAAGATGACCAAGAAGCAGAAAAAGGTTCTGATAAGGATAATAATATCCGTCATACTGATCATTGCGATCGAGATATTTACAAGGTCTCTCAAATGGCCCGGCTACGAGATGCAGGCGGTGCCGTGGAAAGACATTCTGGCATTTGCGCTGTATCTGATACCATATATCGTGATCGGACACGATATTCTTAAGAAGGCGTTCAAAGGGATCATCCGCGGTCAGGTGATGGACGAGAACTTTCTTATGGCGGTCGCCACCGTCGGCGCAATGCTTCTCGGCGAGTACCGGGAAGGCGTGGCGGTCATGCTGTTCTACCAGATCGGGGAACTGTTCCAGAGCGTAGCTGTTGGAAAGAGCCGCCGCAATATTGCCGCGCTCATGGATATCAGGCCCGACAGCGCCAATCTTGTCGTAAGCGGAGAAGCCGGAGAGACGATAAAGACGGTATCCCCCGACGAAGTTTCGGTTGGCAGCGTCATAGCCGTAATGCCCGGGGAGAAGATCCCTCTTGACGGTATCATCGTAAAGGGAAACACATCGGTCGACACGAGTGCGCTCACCGGAGAATCCGTTCCGAGATCCGCCGGTGAAGGCGACGAGGTCATAAGCGGATGCATCAACTTAAGCGGGGCAGTTAACATCAGGACGACAAAGGCTTTCGGCGAATCGACGGTATCGAAGATCCTCGAGCTCGTCGAGAACGCGAGCTCGCGAAAATCACGTTCCGAGAATTTCATCTCAAAGTTCGCAAGATACTACACGCCGACAGTATGTGGCCTGGCGCTTGCGATCGCGATCATACCTCCGGTGATAAACCTCATCCTCGGAAGCGATGCCGGGTTTGTGACTTACATATACAGAGCACTGACGTTCCTCGTCATCAGCTGTCCGTGTGCTCTTGTCATAAGCATCCCGCTCGGGTTTTTCGCCGGGATCGGCGGGGCCTCACGTGCGGGCGTTCTTGTAAAAGGCTCGAATTATATCGAAGCGCTTTCCAAAGTCGATACCGTTATATTCGATAAGACCGGGACGCTTACAAAAGGCGTGTTCGAGGTGGTGTCCATACATAAGGACAGGATCGACGATGAGAAACTTCTGGAATACGCGGCATACGCCGAGGAGTTCTCCACACATCCGATCAGCCGCTCGATCAAAACCGCATACGGCAGGGATATCGACAGGAGTCTTATATCAAACGTAAGCGAGACGGCCGGAAGAGGAGTGTCGGCGGATGTGTCAGGGCATACCGTTCTTGCCGGCAATGAGAAACTGATGAATGAAAACGACATATCGTTTGTAAAGTGTGATGATGCCGGGACGATAGTTCACCTTGCCGTTGACGGTGAATATGCCGGACATATCCATATATCCGATGTGATAAAGGAAACTTCGGCGGAAGCGGTTGATGGTTTGCATAATATTGGAATTAAAAAAACGGTCATGCTGACAGGGGACGCGAAAGAGGTTGCCGAAAAGGTTGCCGACCGTCTTGCGATCAGGGAATATCATGCCAACCTTCTCCCGCAGGATAAGGTGGAAAAGGTCGAAGCGATTCTTTCGGGGCACGGCGACGGAAAAGGTCTTGTCGCATTTGTAGGCGACGGGATCAACGATGCTCCTGTTCTGTCAAGGGCGGATGTCGGTATCGCGATGGGAGCTCTGGGGAGCGACGCCGCAATAGAGGCAGCCGATGTCGTCCTGATGGATGATGATCCGGTCGGGATCGTAAAGGCGATAAAGATAGGCAGGAAGTGCATGCGCATAGTTTATGAGAACATTTACTTTGCGATCGGTGTCAAGGTCCTGTGCCTTCTCCTCTCGGCATTCGGACTTGCCAATATGTGGCTGGCGATCTTTGCCGATGTGGGAGTCATGGTACTGGCGGTGCTCAATGCGATCCGGACGCTCAAAGCCGTTTGACTTTGCACCGCGCGAGAATATATAATCTGTTAAGGTCCGTATGGAGGTATATATGACCAGGGAAGACATATGGGGCGATCTGGCCGACCTGTTCAAGGTTTTCGGCGACAGCTCCAGGATCAGAATACTGTACAGGCTTCTTGAAGACGAGCACTGCGTGCAGGATCTTGCCGAGAATCTGTCGATGACGCAGTCCGCAGTTTCGCATCAGCTCAAGATACTGAAGATGAACAAGCTCGTGAAGAACAGAAGGGAAGGCAAGCAGATATATTACAGCCTTGCCGACGATCACGTATCAACGATCCTGTCGATGGGCAAAGAACATTTAGAGGAAATATGATCAAAGTATTCCTGTGTGAAGATGAGTTCGTGGTCCGCGAAGGGATCAAGAACAATATAGACTGGGCCGGTAACGGTTATGAATTTGTGGGGGAAGCTTCCGACGGGGAGCTTGCCCTTCCTTTGATAAGAAAGCTCGAACCCGATATCGTGATCACGGATATAAAGATGCCGTTCATGGACGGGCTGGAGCTTTCGCGCATTATCAGGAAGGAACTTCCGTTCGCGGAGATAGTCATACTGTCGGGCTACGAGGAATTCGATTACGCCAAGCAGGCGATCTCGATAGGAGTGGCTCAGTACCTGACGAAGCCTATATCGGGTGATGATCTTCTGGCCGAACTTGACGCTCTTCGCGAGAAGATATTAAAGAGCAAGGAAGAGCGTGCGCTCAAAGAGCAGTTCAAAAAGGAAATGGAAGAGAACGACCGCAGGGAGAGGAGCGAACTGTTCACTTATCTCGTTTCCGGCAGCTGTCCGGTCACGGAGCTTCTGCAGAAAGCGGAAAAGATCGGAATGGATCTGTCCGCTATGTGGTATAACGTCATACTCCTTTTCACGAAATCCGAGCACCACGAAATAGAAGAGTACTCAAAGAGTTCCGTCACGATCGACGAGTACATAAACGAGATCGCGGACGAACTCGGCTGCATATGCTTTGACAGGGACCTCGAAGGAAAGGCCATACTGATCATGGGGGACTCGGAAGAGGAACTCGCAAAGCGTCAGGATACGCTGATAGAGAAGATCGAAGGCATATTCGCCGACTATTCGCACGTCAGATACTGCGGCGGTATAGGAAAGGCAGTCAACCGCCTCTCGAGCATGAACGAATCATACGAGGATGCGGGATGTGCTCTTGCCAACAGATTTTTTGTTACCGAGAGCGGATTCTATACGGCCGGAAAGATGAGCGACAATGCGGTGATCAAGGATGTGTCGCTCGACATGAACTCGATCGATGCGAGCAGGATCGATAAGAGCAATGTTCAGAAGTTCCTGAAGATGGGTAATCTCGACGAGATCCCGTTCTATGTGTCCGAGTTCATAAAGAGCGTCGGCGAGAATGCGTTCGAGTCCTATATCTTCAGACAGTATATCGCAATGGATGTGTTCTTTGCCGTATCGGGTTTCGTTGAGGAGATCCGTGGCGGGAAGAGTGAGGATATCGCTGAGATCACGCGCGATGCTCTCTCCAGCGTCGAGAGCGTCAAGAGTTATATCACATCCGTGATAGAGAACGCGATCAGATACAGGGATTCCATTTCCACGAACAGATACAAGGATATCGTCGACAAGGCGGTCAAATATATCGAAGAAAACTACGGTGACGAGGAACTGTCTCTCAATCAGCTCGCCAGTCACGTGAACGTATCCCCGAATCATCTTTCTACGATCTTTTCGTCGCAGACGGGCAAAACGTTCATCAAATATCTTACCGAGTTCCGTATGGACAAGGCCAGGGAACTGCTCAAGTGCACGGCCATGCGCTCGAGCGAGATAAGCGAGGCTGTAGGCTACAAGGATCCTCATTACTTTTCGTATATGTTCAAGAAGACGGTCGGAATGACTCCGACAAATTATCGTGGTGCCAGGGAAAACGATGAGGACGAAGGATGAACAGCCTGAGGAAAAAGTACAGGAATACATCGCTCGCCACGAAGATACGTATATCGTATCTTCTTCTTGTTATTCCGCTCGTACTTCTTCTCATCGGAAGCTTCTACATGATGCAGAGGTCTTCGCAGAAGTATAACGACATGATCAGCTCTGCCGTTCTGGCAGGTGATTTTTCCCTTGATTTCAAAAAAGATTTCGATTATGAGACATATCTTCTGATCGTCGGTAACAAGACGGTCGAGCAGTCAAGACTCGAGGAACTTATCGACGACGCCGACGGAGTTGTTGCGGGACTCATGGATGTCACCGCCAACGGCGAAAATCTTGCCAGGCTCAAAGGCGTCAGGAAATATCTCGACAACCTTCGCAAGTACGAAAAGAGGATAGAGAAGAATCTCGCCTCGAACGAGGAATACGATGCGAACATGGAGATATGGGAGAACGACGTCCAGATCGTTACGGAACTGATCAAGGAGGAGATATTCCGATACGTGTTCATAGAGATAAGGGACATGCAGGATGAGAAGGCAGAGATGGACAGGATGTACAGGAACGCCATGACGGGCGGACTTGTGGCATTTGCCGCACTCACGGCGATGGTCATATTGTTCTCGATATTCCTTCCGAAGAGCTTTACAAAGCCGATAACGGATCTCGTCACTGTCACCGACAGGGTATCGAGGGGAGACCTTGCCGCCAGGAGCCGGAACGACTCGCTCGATGAAGTGGGAGAACTCTCCAAGTCGATGAACCAGATGATCGACAAGATCAATGAGCTCCTCTCGCAGATAACGAAAGAGCAGATAAGGATAAGGGAAGCGGAACTTGAGCTTCTTCAGTCACAGATCAATCCGCATTTCCTTTACAATACGCTCGATACGATAATATGGCTTGCCGAGGGCGGCGACGAGAAGAGGGTCGTCGGAATGGTAAAGAGTCTGTCGGCGTTCTTCAGGACTTCGCTCTCAAGGGGACGCGATATAATAACGATAAGAGAGGAACTCCTTCATGCGAAGAGTTACCTCGAGATACAGCAGTTCAGATATCAGGATATACTTGAATATGAGATAAACGTCCCCGAAGAATTCAATGAATACACGATACCGAAGATAACGATCCAGCCTCTTGTGGAGAATGCGCTCTATCACGGCATCAAGAACAAGAGGGGCGGCGGCAGGATCACGATAGATGCCAAAAGGCAGGGCGATGATTTCGTGATAAGCGTCAGCGACAACGGAATAGGCATGTCCGAGGAAAGACTTGCGGAAGTCATCGACGGTCTAACCGGACAGCAGCCTTCCGACAGCGCGATATACGGACTGTATAATGTCAACGAGAGGATAAGGCTCAAATTTGGCGATAAATACGGCATTACACTACATAGTGTGTTCGGACAGGGCAGCACATGCAATATATTGTTGCCGATGACGATGTAAAAAAATCAACCTCTCGGAGAAAAAAATCAACTTCCGCACGATCATCTGATAAATTTTTCAACCATGGACGTATTTATGTTCATGGTTTTTTGTTTCCTGAATAATTATTATGATATCGTCGGGTCGGAGGATAGGCCTCTTACCCAGATTAAAATTATTCCAGGGAGGATAAAAAATGAAGAAGAAAGTTTTAGCAGCTATCATGGCAGCAGCAATGGTTGCACTTACAGCTTGTGGCGGCGCAGCACCTGCAGCAGAAGCACCTGCAGCAGAAGCACCCGCAGCAACTGAAGAGAAGGCTGAGGAGCCCGCAGAAGAGCCCGCAGCAGAGGCAGAAGCACCCGCAGCTGAAGCCGGCGCACTCATCAAAGTCGGTATCATCAACAACGACCCTAACGAGTCCGGTTACAGAACAGCTAACGACAAGGATCTTAAGGCTGCTTTCTCTGAGGAGAACGGTTTTGATGCATCTTTCGCTTACAGCTTAAAGAACGACGAGCAGATCACAGCAGCTCAGAAGTTCATCCAGGACGGTGTTGATTACCTCCTTCTTTCAGCAGCTGATACAGCAGGCTGGGATTCAGTTCTTAAGGATGCACAGGATGCAGGTATCCATGTAATCCTCTTCGACAGAACTATCGATGCAGATCCTTCACTTTACAGCGCTTCAATCGTTTCAGATATGGACAAGGAAGGCGAGACAGCTGTAGCATGGCTTGAGGGACAGAACCTTGACGAGTACAACGTTATCCACATCCAGGGTGTTATGGGTTCAGCAGCTCAGAAGGGCCGTTCAGGCGCTCTTGACAACAAGGTTGCTTCAGATTCCGCTAAGTGGAAGATCGTTACACAGCAGACAGCTGAGTGGAACGCAGAGAAGGCACAGCAGATCGTTCAGTCAGTTATCGACTCAGGCGAGAAGTTCAACGTAATCTACGCTGAGAACGACGATATGGCTAAGGGTGCTGTT
>JAFZRD010000041.1 GCA_017620055.1 Lachnospiraceae bacterium | reverse complement strand
GCCGCGGGAGGCCTTGCCGGCATCGCGGTGAAGTTCCTGTTCTTCTCGAGCAGCGAATACGAGGATTCGATCACCGCGCTCCTTCCTTCCGACGGATGGGTATGGAAACAGAGCCCGTTCCTTCTCGAATGGATCAAGGTGTTAACGGATGAGACCGATACGGATGTTCTGATGCAAAGCTTTGACGGTATCAGGATCATTCTCATGTACGTGCTCGCTCTCGTGATCCTGATCGTTCCGCTCTTTGCGGCCATCTCCTATAAAAAGATCGCAAACCGTATGGTGCGCCTTGCCGTCCTTTTCTACTGGATCATGTTTGCGACAACGATGATAACCTACTCGGTAAGCTACGCACTCGTTTCAAACTGGCGTCTGGCGGGTCTTGCCTGCTGCGCGCTGATCGTTACGATGCTCTTTATACTTGAGATGCTGAAGACCGGGCAGTTCGTGCGCTGGTATGTGCTGTTTGTTCCTGTCCTTGCGATATGCGCGCTCGTGTGTCTCATTTCCGTCAGGAAGATCCCTTCCGCGCTTAACGCGAACACCAATGACCAGCTGATCGAGATATACCGCGAGAACGGCCTTACACGCGGCTACTCTTCATCATTCTGGAATTCGTCAAATGCGGCGACGGTCCTTTCCGACGGGCAGATCGTGGTAAGTCCGATCACTATCCATACCGACGGATCATACGAAGTCAGACACTACCAGTCGGAGCCGTGGGAGTATGAGGATGCTCCGGGCGTCGACAGATACTTCGTCGTCGTTGACAGTGCCGACATGGAATATGCGGCTGACACGCTCGGTGCCAACAAGGTCGAAGAGATCAAGTTCCAGGACGACACATACATCTGGGTATATGACCGCAACATCTTCGAGGATCTTACGCCCGTGTTTGCTCCCGCTAAGTGAGGTGGATCTTGAAAGACAGATCGTTTGTCATAAGAATACTTCTGATAGTTCTCGGTGCGGTTACGCTCATTGATGCAAGAGCCTCTTTCGCACCGTATCTGATAGCATGCGTGTATGCGATCTTCTGCATCATGAAGATGCGTCAGGACCCTCCCGCCGTCTCGAAGCGTGCAGGGCGATTTATCATGCTCGCGTCAGCCGTTGCTGCTCTGTTCATTCTTCTTGCAAGCTACGGGATATGGCTTCACCCCACACTTCCCGATGTCAGGAGTTCCCTCTTTGTACGCCTTTACAAACTGATACTGATACTCGTGATCTTTGCGGGATCATACGTATGTGCGCACAGCATCCTTACATATGTTTGCGCCGCAAAAGATTCTTTTTCATATAAGGAGACGCCCGAAAGGAAGCGTGCTTATCTGTTTTTCCTGATTCCGCTCGCCGTCTTCCTTCTGATCTATCTGACTATCTGGTACTGCTGTTATTATCCGGGTCTCATGTCGCTTGACACGATGGATCAGATCGCCCAGGTATTCTCCGGACAGTATTCGAACCATCAGCCTTTTTACCATACGCTCCTTATCGGCGTGTTCGTGCGGGCAGGACTGGCCCTCTTTGGCACAATGAATGCGGCCGTCGCATTATATGTCGTCGTTCAGATCCTGTTCATGGCGATAACATTTGCATTTACCGTATATAATCTTGCAAAGATGAGACTGCCGCTTTCGGCCCTGGTCATATCGACCGTATGGTATGCTGTGATGCCGTTTCACATCATGTTCTCGTTCACTGTCTGGAAGGACGTATACTTCGGCGCGTTCGTAACGCTCCTGATCATATTCTTCATAAGGCTCATGAACGGGATGGGAAACCGTATCGCGAATCTTGTGGGATTTTCGCTCTGCGGGCCCGCTATATGCCTGCTTCGCAGCAACGGACTGTTCGCGTATGTGTTCGTACTGCTCGCGGTGCTTCTTCTTGCAAGAAAGCATAAAGAGCTTCTCATCATAATGACAGTGACGATCGTTGCCGCGTTCGTGTTAAAGCACAACGTCCTCAAGGCGCTGAATGTCACACAGCCCGACACGGTCGAATCGCTCTCGATACCGCTCCAGCAGGTAGCAAGAGTCGTTGCCGATGACGGCGTCATGTCGGATGAAGACATAGAGCTTCTCGCACAGATCATCGATGTTTCCGCGATAAAGGACAACTACGATCCGAACATCTCGGATCCGATCAAGAACATGATCCGCGACTACGGAAACCAGTCGTATCTGTCGGAGAACATGGGATTGTATGGCGCACTCTACATGCGCACGCTTGCAAAGAATCCGATGACATATGTCGCGGCATGGGTCGACAGCACGTGCGGCTACTGGAACAGCGGATACAATTACTGGGTATGGTTCTGGGATGTCGAGAATAACGACTTCGGGATATCGCGCCAGATCGCGTCGGACGGGATGCTGCGTTTCATGGACGAGTACCTGTGGCTCTATTACAATACCGGAATCTTCGGACTGTTCACGGCGATCGGACTGTTCGTCTGGATCGTAATGCTCGCCTTTGCAAAGTGCATCGCGACCGGCAACCGGGCCGGAATGATCTCGATCGTTCCGATACTTGCGATATGGCTGTCGCTTCTCATATCATCGCCGGTGTTCGCAGAATTCAGATATATGTACGCGCTCTTTTGCGCGCTTCCGATACTGCTTGGGGTATCGGCTCATAAAAGGGGGGAATCTTCATGAACATCACATGCAGCGGATCGTACGTCAAAGACCGGGAAGCACTCGACCTGATCTTCGACAAATACGGCTACACTTCACCGTCGGCCGAACGCGAACTCATATGCCTTGCGCAGACCGGTAACACAGCTGCGCTAAAATCATATGCGGACCTTCTCTTCTACCACAAGATACGATGCCGCAACAACTACAGAAAAGCTTTTCCGCTCTACCTTAAGGCTGCGGATCTGAGCTTTTCAGGCGGCACGCTGACAAGCGGAGGAAGCGGCAATCCGCATGCGTATTTTCCGATAGCGTATTATCTGACTCATTATAAAAACGAATCGGTTCTCAGGAATTGCGAAACGATAGAAGAGATAGAAGCGATATCTCCCGAAGAGCGCAAGAGCCTTGCGCTAGATCTTGCAACGGCGTCGCTCGACTACTGCGAGTCACCTGCCGCGATCAATCTGATAGCGCGCCTTAAAGGTGACGACGATTACTTCGAGCAGTCCGCGGAAGCCGGATATGTATATGCATGTAACAATCTTGCCGCAAGAGAAGCGGATATGATCGTTGACGGTGTCGATGACATCGATTCGCACATCAATCTGTTCATCCATTATCTAACGATCTCGGCGGACCGTCTGGAGCCGTATGCCGCAAACCGTCTCGGGCTCTTTTACATGCTCGGGGAGGTGCGTTCGTCCTCAGGCAAGACCGTCAACTTCAGGGAGTACATCAACATCCCGTTTGCCAAGAAGTATTTCCAGAAGGCAACCGTGTATCCCGATTCAAACAGCGCGTGGGCATACTTCAACCTGATCAAGTATTTCCATAAGGATTACGATGCGGATCTCGATCTTCTAAACGAGCATATGGATCTCATTAAGGAGCTGAACCCCGCGGTGTACGACGTGGCGATAGAACTGTGATCCTTTATCTTTTTTGCGCAAAATAAGAAGACGCAGCGTTTCCCCTTATTGCTGCGTCCCCTCACATATCTCTACCCTCTGTACTTAAAAGCCCGGCCCCATCCGGGCGTTTATTAAATGCGAAAACCGTAATATCTGTACTGCTCTATCTTCTCCTGGTAATCGGCAAGTTTTATAAGTGATAAGAATACTCCGAACAGTACTCCGACGAACACCACGAATCCCGTCTTGATGAAATCCGGCGATGCCATATGAGCCACAAGTGCACTTACAAATACAAGTGCCGTTATCTCGCACAGCCTCATCAGAAGATCGACCGAATCCTGCTTGATCTTCGGTATCCTTGCCGGTGCGAATACAAGGCTGATGAAAGTCTTCTTGAAACCCCTCGCAACTTTTCTGCGACGTCTGATCCTTCTCCTCTTCCCCTCGCTCATTTACTTGTCTCCCCTTCTAATTGCATATACCCTGATATGCTTTTGTGATGTAACTCTTTACTTCCCTGTCGGTAAGCTGTACACGGTTGCCGGCTATCAGTGTTGCCATACCGTGGACGAACATCCAGAACATCGTGAACAGCTCCTGCTTTCTTGCCTCGGATACTTTCCGGTCCCCTGTTATCCGGCCGAGTATCTTCGATCCCTCATCGCTCTTTAAGAATTCCCCTATCGTCTGCGTTCCGAAATCATCGACGGAAGCTATCAGTTCGAACAGATTCTTCTCGCTCCTGGCAAACTCGACATACGAGAGTGCCAGTCCCATATAAGCGGGACTCCTGTTCTTCTTCGCCAGCATCTGTCCAAGAAAGTAATCAATGCTCATATAGAAAAGGTCTGTGCGAAGTTCATCCATGTTCTCGTAGGACCTGAATATCGGCTGTGTCGAACATCCGAGCCGGTCAGCCAGCTTCCTTGCCGTAACAGACGAGAACCCGTATTCTCTTGTCATCTCAAAGGCCGTGTCTTCTATCTTTGCCTTCGAAACCTTCTCCTTTGGGGGCATTTCATACCTTCACATGTGCCGGTGTTTATGCGTAACGCTGTTATGTATCATTGTTACATATTATTGTTACATATCTGCGTTACACATCTTTGTTACATAACAAGGTTATTTTATACCGTCATAAATATTATGTCAACATGTTTTTGCACAAAAAAATGAGAATCGGGGACGGTTCCCGATTCTCATCTCGAGCTGCTTAAAAAATCTCTAATCACGGCGGAAGATATCGCGCGTGTACACTTTATCCTCGACATCCTTCAGGTTCTCGTCAAACCTGTTTGCGATGATAACGTCTGAGCTCCTCTTGAATTCGGCGAGATCGTTTACGACACGGCTTCCGAAGAATGTCGTTCCGTCTTCGAGTGTCGGCTCGTAGACGATGACCTTCGCTCCTTTGGCCTTGATCCTCTTCATGACACCCTGTATCGAGCTCTGGCGGAAGTTGTCGGAGTTCGTCTTCATGGCGAGACGGTAAACACCGACCGTGACATCCGTTTCGTGATCCCTGTCGTATTGTGAGCTGTCGACATAATCGTAATATCCGGCCTTCGCAAGAACTCTGTCGGCGATGAAATCCTTTCTCGTACGGTTACTTTCGACGATCGCCTCGATAAGGTTCTCGGGCACGTCGGCATAGTTGGCGAGAAGCTGCTTCGTATCTTTGGGAAGGCAGTATCCGCCGTATCCGAACGAGGGATTGTTGTACTGCGTTCCGATCCTTGGATCGAGACATACACCTTCGATTATCGATCGGCAGTCAAGTCCTTTGGACTCGGCATATGTATCAAGTTCGTTAAAGAAGCTGACGCGAAGAGCAAGATACGTGTTCGCAAACAGCTTCACGGCTTCCGACTCGGGCAGTCCCATGATCAGGACATCAATATCCTTCTTGATCGCGCCTTCGCACAGAAGATCCGCAAACCCTTTGGCCGCCGCCACAAGTTTCTCATCATCCTTATCCGTACCGACGATGATCCTGCTCGGATAGAGATTATCGTAAAGCGCTCTCGACTCACGAAGGAACTCGGGCGAGAACATGATCCTGTCGGTGTTGTACCTTGCGCGGAGTTTCTGTGTATATCCTACCGGGATCGTTGACTTGATGACCATATACGCATTTTTGTTATGCGCCATCACAAGCTCCACGACCTCCTCTATATGATGCGTGTCGAAGAAGTTCTTGTTCGGATCGTAGTTCGTCGGAACGCTGATGACAACATAATCCGCATCATCATACGCCTCGGCCGGATCGCATGTCGCATGAAGGTCAAGCTCTTTCGTCGCAAGATATTCCTCGAGCTCCACATCCTGGATCGGGGAAATCCTGTTGTTGATCTTGTTGACCTTGTCCTCGACAACGTCGAGCGCAACGACTTTGTTCTTCTGCGCCAGAAGTACCGCTATGGACATACCGACATATCCGGTTCCCGCAACAGCTATCTTCATGTTCCTATGCCTCCTTAAATCTGTATGTACCCGCACCCGCCGATTTTGCATCTTCAAGCGCCGAAAGTGCGGCTCCGTAGAGTTCCTCGAATGTCAGGCCGTTCTCCTGACACATCGAGATACCGATCACAACGTTATCCTGTGCCTCAACGATCGATGAAGCCTTCTTCTCGATGACAACCTTTCCCGATTCGCCGGATACGTACGCCGCGAACCTGTCGGAAGATATCCTGCAAACAACGTCAGCCTCCCTGAAGAGCGACATGAGCTTTTCGGCGAACTTCTTTATTATATCATCCCTTTCGGCCTCATCAAGTTGCTGCACATCGCACACATCTATGACCATAAGGGCGCCGGAACGCTCCTCCGATATCTTCTTGCTGACCCTCGTGTTGAGATACGATCTTGAAAAGAGCCCCGTCAGAGCATCAAGTTCTCCGTCCTTCACATCTCCTCCGGAAGTAAATATCTTTCTCAGCCCTCCGTCGGCAGACGCGCGTTCGCTTGCTTCTTTTGTCTGCTCTATATCTGGATCGACCGTATATCCGTCCTTTAACATGAATATGAATACATCGGCAATATCGGGATCGAACTGTGTTCCCTTGCACCTTAGGAATTCCGAGATGATCTTGTCCGTCGAAAGCTTGGCGCGGTATACCCTGTCTGAACTCATCGCGTCAAATGCATCCGCAACCGCGATGACTCTTGCGATCTTCGGAATCTCTTCGCCCGCAAGTCCTTTGGGATAACCTTTTCCGTCCCACCGTTCATGATGATACATCACGCCGTCCGACAGATTGTCGACAACGTATATATCCCTGAGCATCTCCGCTCCCCTTGCCGTATGCTTCCTGACGATGTCGTATTCGTCGGGAGTCAGTCTTGCCGGCTTGTTCCTGATGTTCTCGCTCACGGTTATCATGCCCATGTCATGAAGGAGCGACACGAAGTACACGTTCTGGCACTCTCTCTCATCCCAGCCGAGATTTCTTGCGATATCCCTTGCGCATACCGCGATACGGAGCGACCTTCCGCCCGAATACACATCAAGTGAATCAAGCGTGTTCGCGATCGTGATCACCGTCGCAAGCGCCATGTTGTCGAAATCAAACATCGACACGCTCGCAACATCGTAGGCATCTCCCAGATTCTTTTTGACAACGGATTCGTCGTTTTCGTTTCCGTCAACTATGAGTACTTTTTTCATATTCCACGTCCTTTGAGATATTCACGGATGTATTCTATGACATCACTGTATTCTTTGAGGAAGGAATCGATATTGTCCTTAACGTATGCAAAGTTTCCTTCCTTGGCTGCAAGTTCATGCGACTTGGCTGTAGCCGACAGAGCCGGTATGCACGAGCTTGACATGACGCCCTTCACGCCGTGGGCTTCAACCGCATAACGCTTCACATCCTCGCTCTCCACAAGTTCCTTAAGAAGAGGTATCTTCCTGTCACCTTCTTTTACGACCTCCTCGAGTATCATGTTGACCGTCTCTTCCTTACCGTCAAAACGGGCAAGAAGCGCATCGAAGTCAACGGGACCTTCCGGTGTGATTTTCGCCGCAGGCGGGATGTATGCTTCCACGGATTGGATCGAGTGATCCGCTGATCTCCTCTTCGGGCGGTACATGACCTTGCTCTCGGGCAGATATTTTCTGACCATCTTGATGAGCCTTACGGATTCAACGGGCTTGCTTAAGTAGTTGTCAAAGCCTTCCTCTTCGTATCTGCTGCGGCTTCCCATTATCGCGTTAGCGGTCAGGATGATCTGCGGTGTGTCTTTGTTGAGGCCCGATTCGTCGGACCTGATCATATGCATCGTCTCGATACCGTCGGGGTCGGGCATCATGTGATCCATGAGGATAACGTCATACTTGTTGAGCCTGCACAGTCTGAACGCCTCTCTTCCGTCCGATGCGATATCAAGAACCGCCTTCGTTTCCTTCAGGAATTCCCTGACCACGATCTGGTTGGAAGCGTTGTCATCGACCTCGAGGATGCGTGCCTCGGGAGCGATGTAGTTATCGTCGATATCGTCAAGGTTCTCATCCTCGATGGCGTTTCCGGAATTGTATTTGCCGTCTCCGGCCGCCTCCTGCGGGATCCTGACGGAGAACGTCGAGCCTTTGCCGTAAACGCTCTCGACGTTTATCTCGCCGTTCATCTTGTCTACGAGTGATTTTACTATGGATAGTCCGAGTCCGGTTCCCTGAATGTTCTGGTTGCGCGTAAGATCGACACGCTGGAACGCTTCAAACACCGAAGAGATATCTTCCTGCCTGATGCCGATACCGGTGTCACTCACATAGAAACAAAGTATGTATTTTCCGTCGCTCTCAAAGCACTCTCCGGAGAACGTGACGGTTCCTTCCTCGGTATATTTGACCGCGTTAGACAGAAGATTGATGATGACCTGTGTGATCCTCTTGTCATCACCGTGCAGTCTTCTCGGAAGGTTACGCGGCATTCCTATCTTGGCTTCAAGTCCCTTCTTTCCGGCCTGGCCTTTTAAGATCTCGGCAAGATTACTGAACATCTTGACAGGATCGTAATCGACTGCGACTATCTCTTCCATGTCGCTTCCGATCTTGGAAAAATCAAGCACGTCGTTAATGAGCGACAGCAGTATTGTTCCCGAATCGCTGATGATACCGGCATAGTTTAATATATCCGGGTCGCGGCTCTCTTTGAGGATCATCTCGTTCATTCCCATGATCGAGTTGATAGGCGTTCTGATCTCATGCGACATGCTCGCAAGGAACTTGGTCTTGGCAGCGCCTTCCTCGTTGGCCCTGTCGCGCTCGAGCTGTACCTGCCTTATCTCCGATACCTGCTGCAGTATCGCAAACGTGAACAGAATATAGAGCCCGACGATTATTACACCGCCCTCGACACGCTCGACGACCGTGTTGATCAGAATGATCTCGATGACCGCCATGATCATGAAAGCGATGAACCCGTATGCAACATATTTGTACTTTCCCGCGTTACCCTGTTTAACGTCGTATATCGTGATCGCGAACCCGATAATGATGATCACCGCGATAATTGCATCGATCGGCAGAAGCGCCCGGGAGTAACTCAGTATCCTTGAAAAGTGGAGACAGGTAAATATGACAAGACTGGCAAGTTCCGCGATGGCCAGTATGACATACCATCTCTTGTAACGGTCTTCCTGGATCGCGTTCAGATACGCCAGGAACGGGAACACAATGCAAAGCGTCGACATATACGACATCAGGCCGTCTATGTACTGTGTCCTGAATATGAACTGGAACACGTACGAGTCCACTGTCATCCATGTCGATGCGATAAATATACCCGCAGCCATGAACACGAGCTTCATGTCCTGTTTGTACACGAACTTCTGTACCAGTCCCGCGATGATTATCACGAACGAGCAAACAAGGAGAGCAAAAGAGAGAGCAAACTGGATGGGCCCGCTCTTGAGTTCCAGATACCTGACTGTCTCGTACTTCTCTCCGACAAAGACATCAAACATCTTACCGTTGTAGTCGTCGCCCTTAAAGGTTATCCTGATGTCACTTCCGGCATCGGTCTCTTCGACAGGAATGATGAAATACGAATTCTTGGCGGGTCCTCCGGCGATCGGCGCTTCATCGGTCGACCATTCTTTGATGATCCTTCCTCCGACCTCAACGGTGAAATCGACCCTGTTAAGAAAAGCAATGACCGCTCCGTCGGGGATACTGTCGGGAAGACGCGAATCAAATATGAACGTATCCCTGTCGCCCGTTTCGACCTTGACCGGGGCCGTTACCGCCTCCGGTCCGGTGAGCTGGTCCGTGTATGTCCAGTCGCTGATCACACTGACCGTATCATGAGGGATCAGAGGTGCATTCTGAGAAACAATAAAATGCACCGAATAGAGGAACATAACAAGAAACTCTGCCGATATGAGGACATACAGTATCTTTTCCGTGTAATCCGCCCAGTTCTTCTTCATCGTTTTCCTCCGACCGCTCCCGCGAGAACAATTATGGCATCACCGCTTCTGATCAACGTACTTCCCTTTGGAATTATCTTTTCTCCGCCTCTTTTTATCATAACGCAGATCACCCCGAGTCCTTCCGCAAGATCCGCGACGGTCGAATCCGCCCACTCGCTCCTGGCTCCGATCATGATCTCCTCGACAGCTATGTCCTTGTCCGCTTCGGCTCCGGTGCCGATAACGACCCTGTCGCCTTCTTCGATCACGGTATCCTTCTTCGGGATGATATTTTCATGTCCTCTTATTATCGCGAACACCAGCACGCCTTCCGGAAGGATGAGTTCTTTAACCTTCTGTCCGATCCATCCGTGTCCTTCAGTGATGTCGACCGACAGATGATCGACCGGGTACTCGTCGCTTGTTCCCGTAAGGTCTTTGATCTTCGTGTACTGCTGTACGAATCCGGCGCTTATGATACCGGTAGGGACCGCAACAATCCCGACTCCGCAGAACGCGAGTATAATGCCGACAAACCTGCCCGCCGGTGTGACCGGATAGATGTCCCCGTATCCGACGGTAAGGAGCGTAGATACCGCCCACCAGATGCCAGAGAACGCGTTTTTGAACGCTTCGGGCTGTGCCGTATGCTCGAGGCTGTACATAATGATCGACGCCGCCATCACCATCATCAGGATAATGAAGAGAGCCGATGCGATCTGATTTTTCTTCTCTTTTAATACTTCGGTAATGACATTGAAAGCATCATAATATCTGTTGACCCTGAAGAGCCGCAGGATCCTCACTACCCTCAGCATCCTGAAGGCCACGGCTCCGGCAGGGATGGATGCCGCCGGGAACAGAAATGAGAGCCAGTACGGCAGGAACGATATGAGATCGATAAGACCGTAGAGCGAAAAGATGAACGCGACAAGAGAGGCCGCATACGTTTTTCTTCCGGGCTTCTCAAAGTCCGCGGTCATAAGTCGCAGTATGTATTCGACCGTAAATATCACGATCGTCACAAGTTCGATGACGTTTAAGATCCCGATGTACTTCGCCGATGCCTCAAACGTTTCGAAGAAAATGATAAACAGGTTAAGGAGGATCGATACCGCAATGACCGCGTCAAACAGCCTGCTCGGCACATCCCCCGTGTAACCTATCGTGATGATCTTGTAGATTCTTTTCCTTATATCATTCAAGTTCGAAAGCACCCGTGTACAGCTTGTAATACTGACCCTTTGCGGCTATGAGTTCATCGTGATCGCCGCGCTCGATTATGCGGCCGTGATCAAGCACTATTATAACATCTGAATTCTTTACAGTCGACAATCTGTGTGCGATGACGAACGTTGTCCTGCCCGCCATGAGAGCGTCCATTCCCTTCTGCACGATCGCCTCCGTCCTCGTATCGATCGAGCTCGTCGCCTCGTCGAGGATCATGACCGGCGGATCGGCTACCGCCACACGCGCTATCGACAGCAGTTGCCTCTGACCCTGCGACAGATTGGCCGCATTCCCGGAGATAACCGTATCGTAGCCTTTCGGAAGATGGGAGATAAAATCATGTGCTCCGGCAAGTTTCGCTGCGGCCACACATTCCTCATCGGTTGCGGACAGTTTGCCGTATCTGATGTTCTCCATTACGGTTCCCGTAAAGAGGTTTGTATCCTGCAAAACGACACCGACAGCGTGGCGAAGGTCGGGTTTTCTGATCTTGTTGATGTTGATCCCGTCGTATCTGATCTTGCCGTCAGCGATATCATAGAATCTGTTCAGAAGGTTTGTTACCGTAGTCTTACCGGCACCGGTCGAGCCTACAAAAGCAACCTTCTGGCCGGGCTTTGCATACAGCGATATATCGTAGAGCACCTGTTTCTTACCGTCGTAGGAAAAATCAACCCCGTCGAGCACTATGTCTCCGCGAAGCGGTGTGTACGTTACCGTGCCTTCCTCTTTATGCGGATGCTTCCATGCCCAGTTCTTGGTGTTCTCTTCGGTCTCGACAAGTTCTCCTCCGACTTCCTTCACATTGACAAGACGAACGTATCCTTCATCGGCTTCACTCTTCTCGTCCATGACCCTGTATATCCTCTCGCATCCCGCGAGACCCGCGACAACGGCATTTATCTGCATCGATATCTGCCCTATCTGTCCGCAGAACATCCTCGTCATTCCAAGGAAAGGTATCACTAGACTGATAGAGAACGGCAGTCCTCCGATACCGATGTTCTTAAGATTTGTCGAGATGAAGAATCCTCCCGATATACCGACAACAACGTAGAGTATGTTACCCATGTTGTTGAGTATCGGAGCGAGCACATTCGCGTATTTGTTCGCGCGCGATGCGACCGTGAACAGTTCGTTGTTGAGCTCCTCGAACTCCTCGCGGCACTGTGTCTCATGACAGAACACCTTCACGACTTTCGCTCCGCTGATCGTCTCCTGTATATAGCCTTCCGCTTTTCCGATCGCCTGCTGCTGTTTGAAGAAGAACTTCGCACTTCCGCCTCCGACAAACTTCGTGATCAGGAACATCAGGAACACTCCCGACAATACGACCGCAGTCATGTACACACTGTAATAGAGCATGATGCAAATGACCGTGATTATCATGATGAAGGTGTTGAGCATCTGCGGGAAGCTCTGCGATATCATCTGACGCAGCGCATCTATATCGTTCGTGTAAAGGCTCATCGTATCGCCGACCTGCCTCTGGTCGAAGAACCTGATCGGCAGTGTCTCCATCCTGTCAAAGAGCTTCTCTCTCATCTTCTTGAGAGTTCCCTGGGTGACAGTTGCCATCATCCTGTTGAACGCGAACGTTGAGATGTTGGAGATGACGTAAAGCGTTACGAGTATCCTGATGAGGCCGAATATCTCGCTCTTTACTCCCGTCCAGTCACCCGACTTGTAGGAGCTTTCGATTATAGCGATGACCTTCTGCTGGAATATCGACGGCATCGACGATATCAGAGCGGATAGCGTGATGCACACAAGTACGATCGGGAACATCACGGGATAGAACGAGAACACATCCTTTATTACTCTCCTGAATATACCCTTTGAAAGCTTTTCTCCCGGTGCGAGTCCAGGCCCCCTTCTTCTTCCGGGACCGTGATTACCTGCTGCCATCTTCATCACCTCCCTTGTTCTGGGATATGTATATCTCGCGATAAATAGCACTGTTATTTAACAGCTCTTTATGCGTTCCGACAGACTCTATCCTGCCTTTGTCTATGACGATTATCCTGTCGGCATCTTCGACAGAGGCTGTCCTCTGTGCGATTATGATCTTGGTCGTCTCGGGTATATACTCTTTCATTCCGCGGCGTATCATCGCATCAGTCCGCGTGTCGACCGCGCTCGTAGAATCATCGAATATGATGATCTTCGGCTTTTTAAGAAGCGCCCTTGCGATACAAAGTCTCTGTTTCTGTCCGCCCGAGATGTTGGCTCCACCGTGATCGATCCTCGACTCGTACCCGTCCTCCTTCGTCAGTATGAACTCCTCGGCACACGCGAGTCTGCAAGCTTCCTTCATCTCCTCAAGTGTCGCATCGGGATTACCCCACCGCAGGTTGTCCGCAATGGTCCCCTCGAACAGGACGTTCTTCTGAAGAACCATCGCAACGCTGTTTCGAAGTGCATCAAGATCGTACTTCCTAACATCGACACCGCCGACTCTGACCGTTCCGGTCTTCGTATCATACAGCCTCGGGATGAGCTGCACGAGAGATGATTTTCCGCTTCCGGTCGTTCCGATCACGCCGATCGTCTCGCCGGACGAAATGCGAAGGTTGATGCCCGAGAGCACATCGTTATCGAAGTTTCCGGCATAAGCGAACGACACGTCTTCAAATTCTATCGAACCGTCCGCAACCGACTCCACAGCCTCTTCGGGATCGGGACTGACGATGTCCGACTTCGCATCGAGAACTTCGACTATTCTTGCGGCGCTCTCCGATGCGAGCGTAATCATGACGAATATCATCGACATCATCATGAGCGACGAGAGGATCATGAAGCTGTATGTGAGCATCGCCGATATCTGACCGACATCTATCTCGCTGCCTCTTGATGTGATGACAACGTACGAACCGAAGCTGAGTACGAACACCATCACGACATACAGACAGAACTGCATGACGGGCGCGTTCCACGCTAGTATCTTCTCGGCCTTCGTAAAATCCTTCCTGACCTCTTCCGAGGCAACGCCGAACTTGTCCTTCTCGTAATCTTCCCTGACGAAAGATTTGACGACACGCATACCGACGATGTTTTCCTCGATCGATTCGTTCATGCGGTCGTACTTCCTGAATATCCTCTTGAACAGCGGCATCGCCTTTGACGCCACCATGATGAGCGTTCCCGCGAGAATCGGAACGACGCCGACGAATATCCACGCCATCCTGCCGCCGAGGCGGAACGCCATGACAAACGCGAAGATCATCATGAACGGCGCTCTGACGGCTATCCTTGTCAGCATCATGAACGCATTCTGAACGTTCGTGACATCGGTCGTCATCCTGGTTACAAGCGAACTTGTCGAGAACGCATCGATATTGTTGAAGGAAAAATCATTTACCGAGTCGTACATATCCGCACGAAGATTTTTGCCGAATCCGCAGCTTGCGGTTGCACATGTCATGCCTGCGAGCATGCCGAATATAAGGCTTCCCACAGCCATTAGCGCGAGTATCCCGCCGTATCCCGCTATCTCCGATACACTTGCACCGGCTTTGATACGGTTGACGAGCTCCGCCATGTAAAACGGTATCGTACACTCGAGGATCACCTCGCCCGACACGAGAAGCGGTGTCGCGATCGTACTCGGAAGGTATTGCCGGATATGACCGGCCAGTTTCTTAAGTACCATGTCTATTCTCCGTTCATTTTAAGAAGCTTGGCTGCCTGATCGGCTGCGATGCAGGCGTCGATTATCTCCTGAATGTCACCGTTCATCACCTTGTCGAGCTTGTATAAAGTCAGCCCTATCCTGTGATCCGTGACCCTTCCCTGGGGGAAGTTGTATGTTCTTATCTTCTCGGAGCGGTCACCCGTTCCGATCTGGCTCTTTCGAAGCTGTGCCTCCGCGTCATGCGCCTTCTGCTGCTCAAGATCGTAGAGCTTCGCGCGAAGGAGTGCGAATGCTTTTGCTTTGTTCTGGAGCTGTGATTTTTCCGTCTGGGAATATATGACTATGCCGGTCGGATAATGCGTGAGCCTTACGGCCGAATCCGTCGTATTGACGCACTGTCCGCCGTTTCCGGACGCTCTCATGACATCGATCCTGATGTCCTTCTCGTCGATCACGATATCGACATCCTCCGCCTCGGGCATGACCGCGACCGATATCGTGGACGTGTGGATCCTGCCGCCGCTCTCGGTCTCGGGAACACGCTGCACGCGGTGCACGCCGCTCTCGTACTTCATCACGGAATACGCGCCCTGTCCCGTTATCATGAACGTTACCGACTTCATCCCGCCGATACCGATCTCGTCGACTTCCATCGTCTCGACCTTCCATCCGCGGCCTTCGGCATAGTGCACGTACATCCTGTAGATCTCTGCCGCAAAGAGCGCAGCCTCGTCTCCGCCTGCGCCCGCACGGATCTCGACGATGACGTTCTTGTCGTCATTCGGGTCCTTCGGAAGCAGCAGGATCTTGAGTTTGTTCTCGAGCTCCTCGACACGGTCCTTTGCCGCTGCAAGCTCCTCTTTGAGCATCTCGCGCATGTCCTCGTCGGACTCGGCTTCGAGCATCTCAAGACTCTCTTCTATCGTCTGCTTGCTCTTTCTGTATTCGCTGTACGCCTCCACGATCGGTGCAAGGTCGCTCTGCTCCTTCATCAGGCGCTTGAACCTCGCCTGATCGTCGGCGGTGCCCGGCTCGCCGAGCTCGCTCATGAGTTCCTCGTATCTGATGAGGAGGTCTTCTAACTTATCAAACATATGTGTATCCTTTCTGTGATTCAGGAAAATGAGAAAAGGGGACGGTTCCGAATTCTCATTTTTGATTCAGATCAAACTGAGATTGTGAAACCGGGAAAAATGAGAATTCGGAACCGTCCCCTTTTCTCATTTTCTCCCTATAACCACTCTGTCGTTGTCGCCGTAATCCTTTATCACTTCGATATTCTTAAATCCGGCGTCGGCGAATATCTGCGATACCGCGCCGGCCTGGTCGTATCCGATCTCGAGGAAGATCATGCCGCCGCGTGCAAGATGCGCGGGTGCGCCGGCTGCGATCCTTCTGTAAAATGCAAGGCCGTCTTCGCCGCCGTCGAGTGCGATACGAGGATCGTGATCGCGGACTTCGGGGGCGAGGCTTTCTATATCCGCGCTCCTGATGTACGGCGGATTGGAGATGATGTAGTCGAAGGTGTGATTTTCGCCCGGGAGGGCATCGTACAGGTCTCCGGCAAGGAAGTTCGCTTCGCCTCCGTTAAGGCCGCCCTGCTCTTCGAGCTTCGCAAGGTTATCGCGTGCCACCGCGAGGGCGTCCTCCGAGATATCGACTCCGGTCCCTTTGCAGCCGTTCTTGTAGTGCATCAGCGACAACAGCAGACATCCGCTTCCGGTGCAAAGATCGAGTATCGACGAGCCGTCCTGGACGTACCTCATCGCCTCTTCCACGAGGCACTCGCTGTCCTGGCGCGGGACCAGAACTTTGTCACTTACAAGAAGATCAATGCCCATGAACTCGCACGTTCCGGTCAGGTGCTGGAGTGGGATACGCTCTGCTCTTTTTGCAAGAATGCGCTTGTAATCCGCCTCTTCGGCATCATCAACAGCCGTGTCGGGATGCGCGTAGAGCGTGCTTACATCATGTCCCGTTATAAATTCCAAAAGCAGCCTTGCATCCAAGGCTGCTTCTGATATACCGGCCGCGGACAGAACGTCTGCGCCGTGTCTTATTAGTTCGCTATAATTCATCGGAATCGGTTCCCAGGTACTCCTTCCAGTCAAACACCGCTTCAACCGCTGCGATGCCCACTTCGATCATCGTATCGTCAGGCTCTCTTGTCGTGAGGCGCTGCAGCCACATTCCGGGCGCGGACAGTATCCTGATGCAGATATTGTTCGTCCTTCCGGCAAGCCTGATTATCTCGTATGCGATCGACGCGATAACGGGTATCAGCAGTATCCTTATTGCAACTCTTGCCACGGGTTCCTCAACGCGGATGAATATAAAGAGGATAACGCTCAGGAACACGACAAAGAACAGGAAGCTCGTTCCGCAGCGTTTGTGTTCGCGCGACGATCTTCTGACGTTCTCGACCGTCAGCTCCCTGCCGCTCTCTATGCAGTTGATGCACTTATGCTCGGCGCCGTGATACATGAACACGCGGCGTATATCCTTCATGCACGAGATCAGGATTATGTATCCGACGAAGATCAGCACGCGGAGAACTCCCTCGAGCACGGCGATCACCGTGTCGCTGACGATGACCTTGTCGAGAAGCCTTGACAGATAGTAAGGCAGCAGCACGAACAGTCCTATCGCGAACACAACGGATATTATCACGGTTATCGTCGAGAGTACCTTCTCGGCATGATCCTTGAATATCCTGTCGAGTATCTTGTCTTTCTTATGTGTATCCTGTTCTTCCTCATAGAAAGAGGCGGAATAATTGAGCGTTCTGATACCGAGGATCAGCGAGTCGATGAAATTGATGACCCCGCGGATGAACGGGATCCTCGTCAGTGACTTGGATCTTGCGAAGGACTCGTACTCTTCGACGGTAACGTCAATATCACCGTCCGGTGTACGGATGGCTACCGAATACTTATCCTTATTCTTCATCATGATCCCTTCGAGAACGGCCTGACCGCCTATTCCGGAATAACGGGCTTTCTTCTTTCTTCCCATCTTCGATGGGTACCTCCTTAAAACAATAAATGAGTGCCGAAGCACTCATCTTACTGTTCTTATTTAACGCCGTACTTCTTATTGAACTTATCGATACGTCCGTCGGTTCTTGCGCCCTTCTGCTGTCCTGTGTAGAACGAATGGCACTTGGAACAGATTTCAACGTGAATGTCTTCCTTGGTCGAACCTGTCACGAATGTATTGCCGCAGTTACAGGTTACGGTTGCCTGATAATATGCGGGATGTATTCCTTCCTTCATCTTGATTCACCTCACTAAAAATCTCTACTATAATTAATGTGTTAATCAACTGATTATACGCAACATTGGGATTATAACGCAAGCAGACACGATACGCAAGCACTTTTTATCATTTGTCGTCTTCCGGCGAATCTCCCACAAACACCTCACCGCTGTTTATCATATCGATCATGATCTGCGCGATGTTCGGGTCGAACTGGGTCCCCTTATTCTGCTCAAGTTCCGAGAGGATCACTTCCTTCGACAGATGTCCGCGGTAACAGCGGTCGGAATTCATGGCATCCATCGCATCGGCGACTCCGATTATGCGGGCAACGAGCGGAATGTCTTCGCCGGCAAGGCCCGACATATAGCCCGTACCGTCGTAACGCTCATGATGATAGAGCGCACCGTCCTTGATATCCGGTATCGCGGTAAAATCAGCGAGCATCTTCTCACCGTTCGTCGTATGGGTCTTCATTATATTGAATTCCTCTTCGGTGAGCGTGCCGGGTTTATTTAGTATCGTTCCGGGGATACCGAGCTTGCCGCAGTCATGCATGAGTCCGATGTATCCGATGTCCCTGACACGGTCCTCATCCATGCCGAGCTTCTCGGCGATCTTCTGTGAATAATATGAAACGCGGGCGCTGTGTCCCTTCGTATATCTGTCCTTTGTATCGATGAAGTTCGCGAACGTTGTCATCGTCTGCGATATAACGTCGTTGAGCCTCTGCGCGTTCTTCTTATAATTGTTCTCCCTTATCCTGTAGAGGACATAT
>JAFZRD010000040.1 GCA_017620055.1 Lachnospiraceae bacterium | reverse complement strand
GAACTCATCGCCCCATTCGGCTTCGACGCCGGTATCGTAGATGGCACGTTCCTTAATATTCTTCGCATAATAATCAAAATCCGCTTTATCCGACAGATCGGTGTAGTAATAATATCTGAAACGACCGTTGTCCTCGTCCTTCTCCTCGCGGTATATATCCTCTCCTCCGAAATCCCTGTGAAGATCGAGGTCCGCAAGGGTGAGTTCCTTCGGTTCGATCATCTCGACGGTAACACCCTCTTCTTCGGCCTTCTGTTCTATACCGGCCTCCTCGATCGCCTTATCCTTTTCTTCGCGGTCCTCCTCCGTCTCGAGCTCTTCCTCTTCTATCTGTGAATAAAAGACCCCGTACAGTTCATATTCCTTCTCCTCGTATAGCGTATCGAAATGTATGAACGGATGTCTCCTGCCGTAGCTTTCATCGGCAAACTTCTGCAGGGATCCGAATCCGCTGCCGTCCTTCATGTTATGACCGTATACGAGAGTATTGTTGTATCCGTCCTCCCAGTCTATCGCAATGAACAGCGTGCCCGTGGAATTGTCTTTCCCTTCAATATCCCTGTGCAGAAAATAATTCTGACTGCCCGGGGTATATACGACCGGAACATCTATAACGGAATCATCGATCTTAAGCCATCCCGCAACATACGGGTTGACCGCGAGGAGTTCATCATACTTCGGAAGCGGAACCTTCGGCTCGCTCTCGGGAGGGGTTTCCGGCATGACAACATCCAGGGCTTCGGAGAAGCCTTCGCCTTCCCTGTCATCCGTGGGCTTTTCATCACTTTCGTAAGTCTCCTCCGGTTCGGGAGCGGGAAGAGGCAGATCCGCGGCTGTGTGATTTTCGCCGGAAGGCGGACTCTCTGTGCGTTTGTAAACGGCGGCTCCGGCCACGGCGAGAATGAATGCCGATATGAATATGACGATGATCGCTATCTTTGTTTTCATGATGATAATTGTACCATATGATAAGGTGATCGGAACATATTATGATATAATCTTTCAAAAAGCATTCCGGGGAAAATCACACAACATGAACACTACACTTTGTTACATCAGAAATGACAACAACGAATATCTCCTGCTGCACAGGATCTCGAAGGAGAACGACCTTAACGAAGGCAAATGGATCGGTGTCGGCGGCAAGTTCGAGGACGGCGAGAGCGCGGATGAATGCGTGGTCCGCGAAGTGTATGAGGAGACCGGACTGACGCTGACAAAGTATCACCTTCACGGCGTTGTCAAGTTTGTTTCGGATACATGGGACGATGAGGATATGTATCTGTATTCGGCAACGGGATTTTCCGGCACTCTCAGGGAAAGCTGCGAAGAAGGCGAGCTTGCATGGGTTGCCGCCGATAAGGTACTCAGCCTTCCGACATGGGAAGGCGACAGATATTTCATCGGGCCTCTGCTTGAAGGGCGTGAGCGGATCGACATGATCGTCGAATACAAAGGCGATAAACTGGTCAGGCATGAGGATCTTACGACCGATATTGATACCCTGCATTCTCCTCTCATAACATGTCCTCACGGATTCTCCACGAGGTGTGGGGGCGTCAGTGACGGGATGTTCTCCACTCTCAATCTCGGGATGAACAGGGGCGACGAGCCCGCGCGCGTGACCGAAAACTGGAGAAGGTTTCTCGAATCTTCCGGTATATACCAAAAGGATTTTGTGTGCGGAAAGCAGGTACACGGCAACAAGGTTCATATCGCCGACAGATCCGATCTTCGTCCCGCGTACGGAAAAGGTGAGATGAACGAGTGCGACGGATATGTAACATCCCTTCCGGATGTACCGCTTGCGATCTTTACCGCGGACTGTGTTCCGGTGCTGATGCAGGACCCCGTAAAAGGTGTGATAGGCGCCGTGCACTGCGGATGGCGCAGTACCGTCGCGGATATCGAGAAGAACGCCGTTGATGCATTCGCAAGTCACGGATCCGATCCCGCCAACATACGTATCGCCATCGGTCCCGCGATAGAAAAATGCTGCTTCGAAGTCGGAGGCGAGGTCATCGATGCGGTGGCCGCCCTGATCGGCGAAGAAGCGAAGAAGTACTACACTCCCGTCGCAAAAAAAGAAAGCACGAACGACAAGTTCATGCTCGATCTTAAAGGCGTGGTCAGGCACCGATTCACAATGCTCGGTGTCAAAGAAGAAAACATCGGGATCATCGGACAATGCACGATGTGCCATCCCGAGAAATACTATTCACACAGGGGCACCAACGGTAACCGCGGAAGCCTCGCATCGGTGATATGCCTGTAGATAAAAAAGAGTCTTCCCTTTTGAGAATCAGGAACCGTCCCCTATTCTCAATTTCGGCACCCTCGACAGTACCTGCACAAGCGCGTTTCCGAGTACGATGCACACGATTCCCTGTATGGCATTGCTGATGACCGATGCGGATGCGGCGATGCCGTATCCCATCACCGTCGATTCATAGAGAAAATATCCCGCCACCATGATCACCTCGGCAACTATACTTGCCGTGACGGAAGCGATAAAGCCGGGGATGTGATTTTTGCTCATGGATCTGTAAATGATCGCAAATACAAATGCCATTGCGAATTTGATCACAGCTGTTGCGGGCGCATACGATCCGTATCCGAGAAGCAGGTCCGCTAGCGCAGAGCCGATTCCCGCGGCAAGCGCGCCGTAGGGATTGCCCATCATCCATGCGGATACTATGACGAGCGCGTCACCGATGTTGACGTATCCGTTCGTCCCGAATGTCGGAACCTTGATCACCATTGTCGCTATGGTCGTCATTGCGGCGAGCATGGCGCATGTTGTTATCAGTCTTAATCTCTTATCCATATCCGTAAATCAATCGCGTTTTCTGTATATGATGTCATCCCTTGCGGGTCCGTTTGATATCATCGTGATCGGATAACCGATCTTCTTTTCTATGAACTCTATGTACTTCCTGCAGTTCTCGGGAAGCTTTTCGTACTCGCGTATACCGCTTATATCGCACTTCCATCCGGGAAGCGTTTCGTATACCGGCTTGGCGATCTTGAGAAGTCTCGTCACCGGGAATTCGGTCGTTACCTTGCCGTCGATCTCATAACCGGTACAGACAGGTATCTCGTCAAGATATCCGAGAACGTCGAGGACCGTAAATGCCACATCGGTCGTACCCTGGAGTCTGCATCCGTATTTGGATGCGACACAGTCAAACCATCCCATTCTCCTCGGTCTTCCTGTCGTGGCACCGTACTCTCCGCCGTCTCCTCCGCGGTGTCTGAGTTCATCGGCAACCGCTTCATCCGTAATCTCACTGACGAATTCACCTGCACCTACCGATGAGGAATATGCCTTACATACGGAGATGACCTGCTTGATCTCGTAAGGCGGTATCCCGCAGCCCACTCCGCCGTATGCGGCGATCGTGTTCGACGAAGTTACCATCGGGTATATACCGTGATCGCAGTCCTTGAGTGTTCCGAGCTGTCCCTCGAGAAGGATCGTCTTGCCGTCCTTGATCGCATCGTGAAGGTATGATGCGACATCGCAGACGTAAGGTGCGACCATCTCTTTGTACTTCATGAGTGTAGCGTATGTCTCATCGACATCTATCAGAGGCTTGTGATACAGATGCTCGAGGATAACATTCTTCTGAACCGTCACGCTCTCGATCTTGTCCTTGAGGTTCTGTTCGCTGTCCCACAGATCGCTCACCTGGAAACCGATCTTGGCAAACTTGTCCGAGTAAAAAGGCGCGATACCCGACTTTGTAGAGCCGAACGACTTGCCGGCAAGACGCTCTTCCTCGTACTCGTCGAACTTTATGTGGTACGGCATTATGATCTGTGCCCTTTCCGATATGAGAATTACCGGCTTCGGCACACCCTTTTCAACTATGTTCTCTATCTCGCTGATCAGTATCGGTATATTGAGTGCTACGCCGTTACCGATTATATTGACGGTATTCTCGTTGAAAACGCCCGACGGCAGGGTGTGAAGCGCGAACTTTCCGTATTTGTTCTTGATCGTATGCCCGGCATTGGCGCCGCCCTGAAATCTTACGACGACATCCGCGTTCTGCGCGAGCATGTCAGTTATCTTTCCCTTGCCTTCGTCGCCCCAGTTGGCACCGACAACAGCTTTTACCATCACTATTTCCTCCGTATCATTAATCTGTATCGATCCGTTATGTTCCGGAATAAAAAAGGGTACCATAACCACAGCTATGGCCCCCTTGCCCGAAGAAAAATATACTCTAATGATAGGTAGATGTCAATATCAATGCAAAGAGCGACATATCATTTTTTGTTGATTTGGAAAAAACCGCCGCAGGATGTATAATCACAGCTATGAATGAAAATGACAGGGCGGCTGCCGCCCAATACAAAGAAATGACAAAAACGCCCGTACAGAGGCTCATCATATATCTGGCGATCCCCACCATCCTCTCCATGATGGTGACCACGATCTATAATCTCGTTGACACCGCATTTGTCGGAACGCTCGGAACATCGGCAAGCGGAGCCGTCGGTGTGGTGTTCGGGTTCATGTCGATCATGCAGGCGTTCGGTTTCATGTTCGGACAGGGTGCGGGCAGTCTCCTGTCCCGAAAGCTCGGTCAGAAGGAATCCCTTGAAGCGAGCCGCACCGCATCGACCGGATTCGCCGCCTCATTTGCAAGCGGTATACTAATAGCCGTATTCGGATTCCTGTTTGAGGACCGTCTGATAATGATGCTCGGAAGCACGGACACGATAGCACCGTATGCAAAGGCATACCTTAACAACATCATGTTCGTTGCGCCTTTTTGCTCATCGAGCTTCACGCTGAACAACATGCTCCGCTACGAGGGAAAAGCAAAGCTCGGAATGATCGGGCTCCTTACCGGCGGGATACTCAACATAGGCGGCGATGCGCTGTTCATATTCGGGATGAACATGGGGATAGCCGGTGCAGGACTTTCGACTGCGATCTCGCAGGTCATAAGCTTCTGCCTTCTCCTGTATATGTTCCTCGCAGGTAAGACACAGTCAAAGCTCGCTTTCGGCAATATAAGTCTTCGCGGCGGACTGCTCGGAGATATCACGGGAATAGGATTCCCTTCGCTCCTTCGTCAGGGTCTCGGAAGCCTTGCGACCATACTCGTCAATTTCAAAGCGGCCGAGTATGCCGGTGATGCCGGTGTATCCGCCATGACCATAGTAACAAGGGTGGCATTCTTCCTGTTTGCGATAGCTCTCGGAATAGGTCAGGGATTCCAGCCTGTATGCGCATTCAACTACGGTGCGGGAAAATACAGGCGTCAGCGCGAAGCCTACAGGTTCACACTTATCCTGGCGACTGCCGTGCTCACCGTACTCACGATCTTCGCCATGATATTCTCTGGCGGTCTCATAAAGATATTCAGGGATGATGCCGCCGTCATAGAGATCGGAACGCGCGCGCTCAGACTCCAGTGTGTAGCGCAGCTCTTCCTTCCTCTCGTTATGGTCACCGAAATGCTGATGCAGTCAAGCGGTAAAAAAATCCCCGCAACAGTGTTATCGTCACTGCGCGGGGGTCTGCTCTTCATTCCTCTGCTGCTTATCCTTCCCGTATTCCGCGGTCTAGCGGGTGTTCAGGAAGCACAGCCTCTTTCATATATCCTGTCCGTTCCTCCTGCCATCATAATGGCGAACAGATTCTTTGCATCAACTCCGAAAGAAGATTCTCCGGACTGATATCATCTTCCGCTTGCGAGGAAGAACAATGCGATCGTGCCAGGACCCGCATGGGATCCGATGATCGTTCCGATCGTGGCGAACATCGAACACTTTCCGCCGCCTTCCGCCTCGATCATCTTCTCAAGCTTTTTGGCATCATCAAGACAGTCTCCGTGAGAGATAAAATAAGTCCCTTTCGGATCCTGAGCCGTTTCGATGTACTTCTTCGCGATCGTCTTCAGCGACTGATCCCTTCCCCTTACCTTCTGCATATTGATAAGATGACCTTCGTCGTCAACATGAAGCACGGGTTTGATGCCGAGAACGCCTGCAGCAAAAGCTGCGGTCGCGCTCACTCTTCCGCCGCGTTTTAAGTATATGAGGTCTTCAACAGTGAACCAGTGTGCCAGATGGGGTATCATATCGCGTACGTACCTTGCGTTTTCCTCGATGTCCGCGCCCTCTTTCTTCTTCTCGACCGCATAGTATATTATGAGTCCCTGACCTGCCGATGCGGCAAGAGTATCCACGGTTATTATCTTGCGTTCGGGGTATTCCTCGCGAAGTTCATTGGCTGCCATCTGAGCCGAATTGGATGTTGCGCTTATCCCGGAAGAAAAGCCGAGATAAAGAATATCTTTGCCGTCCTTGAGCGCTTCCTCAAAGAGTTCTTTGAATGTCTGTGAGTTGACGGCACTTGTTTTACTCACTTCACCGGCGCGCATCCTGGAATAGAATTCGCTCTTTTCCATCTCGCCTTCCTTGTATTCTCTGTCACCCTCAAAATGAAACGACAGTCCGCGGAAGCCCACACCCCACTCGCGCAGAGTCTCAAACTCGATATCGCATCCGGTATCCGTCATAATAACGTAATCGCTCATAATTCCTCCGATCATCACAAATCAAAACACCAATATCATTTGATTCTCAATATTATCTAATCTTTAATATTAGATTAGCAAGTGGGGCTAACTATGTCAACAGAAAATAATTAATGAAATCTGATATTCAAAATGCTATAATGTTTAAAAGACCTTACACCGGTCAAACCATTAACGAACAGGGAAGAATCCATGAATTTTGACAAAGACCTCGTAGCCGGCAAGCTGCGCCGCTGGGAAAAATACCTTGAAGACTATAAGCTCCCGTGCTGGAACGATATCCCGAATATCGGCCTTTATATGGAGCAGGTCATAATACTTCTGAAGGAGTATCTTGATTACCTTCCGCCCGAACTCAAGGACGAGCAGATAATCACGGCCGCTACGATAAACAACTACGTCCGCACGAAGATAATGCCCGAACCCGTTAAGAAGAAGTATTACAGAGTCCATATAGCTTATCTCGTGATGATATGCACGATGAAGCAGATACTCCCGATAGCGGTCATATCACATATCATCCCGATGGATATTCCCGAAGACGAAGTCGAAGATATCTACAACAAATACAAGGACAGGCACAGCTTCTCCATACAGTATTTCCTGAAGCAGATAAGGCTTGTCGCGGGTCCTATTCTGGATCACAAGGATATCATAGAAGAAAGCGCCACGGATACCGCCGACCTGATCACGACGTGCACGATATTCGCCGGCTTCTCAAAGCTTCTGGCCGAAAAGCTGCTTCTTCTTGACGGCAAGGATCTTAAGACCGGAGGCAGCATAGAAATAAGAAAGAGGTGACAGACGTCACCTCTTATGTTTTTCTCTTTTTTCCTTGTACATCTCCTGATCGGCCAGCTCTATGAGAGCGCTGAGCGGTTTGTCATTATCGTAAGGCACCATATGAAAACCTATGCTCGCATCGATCGTGTACTGCCTCTCGCCCGTCGCATTGATCTCCGCCATCGCCTTCCTGATAGTTTCGATCTCTTTTTCGACCTGTTCAACAGAGAGACCTTTTCCGAACACAACGAATTCATCCCCGCCGTATCTCATCAGAAGTTCTTCCTTGTTCCTCGTCTTCCGGAGGATATCAGCCATGTCGCATATCAGGCGGTCACCGGTCTCATGTCCGAGTGCATCATTGACTTTCTTGAGTCCGTCAAGATCAAGGAATATGAAGTACATATCCTCGCCGGCGCATCTTGCGTCCTTTGAAAGTTGTTCGGAGAACTTGAAAAATCCCGCGCGGTTGTATACGTGTGTCATCGGATCGAACACCCACATCTCATCAAGTGTCCTGATCATCTTCTGCATCGTCTGAACGTTCCTGACCTGCTCGAGTACTGTCGAGAGTGTCATCATCAGGACTCTGTAGAATTCCGAGAAGAGCGGCATGACCGAATTACGTATCGATGCCAGGCCGTAGAACCGTTCCCTGTAGTGGAGCGAATAGATTATGTAAAGATTACCTCCGCTTGACGGATCAAACCTCGGATGTCTCTCTTTGATATTATCCTGCGTGATCGATCTGAACTCTCCGTCCGAATAATCAAAACCGCCGGTGATACTGATCTCATTTGTCCCGGGTGCGTCATCATCTCCGACAAGAAGTGTGAAAGCATCCCCTCCGAGTTCCGGAACACAGCTCTTGAGCGATTCGCAAACATCATCCACCGAGCCCGCATTTGTAAGATTGACGGTAAGGTCCGCGATCATCTCCGCATACCTTGCCTCACGGAGCTTGTTTCTCGAATACTGGTTTACAACGAGCCTGTGATTGACGGGACGCACTGCCGTACATCCGCAGCTTTCCGCGAACACCGATTCCGATCTGATGACCGGTGATTCATCATACTTCTTACCTTCTATCGCACGTATAACGTTCTTGTACGCGCTCTCTCCTATCTTCTTCTCAAACCTGTTGACGGTCGTGATCCTCGGATAATGATTGGCCGCCTCGAATATATTGTCATATCCGGACAGTATCGTATCTCCCGGTATGCGTATTCCTCTGTCGGTCAGCGCGTAGAACGCACCCAGAGCCATCTGGTCATTCGCACACACATACGCATCCGCCTGAAGCATTCCGTTCTCGTCAAAATACTTTATCGCGGCTCTTCCGCTTCTGGCATAATAGTCGCCGGTATAGCAGCGCTTCTCGTCGAAGGTCCTGCCTGCCTTTTCCATCTCCTCGCGAAATACCCTTTTTCGGGTGACGGAATCTATCGAATCATCGGGTCCGCCGATAAAGTTGACGGTACGTATGTCATGCTCCCTGATAAGATGCTGCGACAATTCACGCATTGCCGATTCGTTGTCGCTCGAGACATTTATCATTCCCGGGATCGGGTCGTCAATCGAAGCCGCTGGCTTACCCTGCTCTTTGATCTTCTCTATGACAACGTTCCTGATCTTCTCCGAATATATGCTCTCGGAATAGATGATGAACCCGTCGTAGATGGAAAAATCATCATACAGCATGGCGGCGGATTCACCTTTGTTGAATTCGTCATCAGGCGACAGCGTCAGACAGTAAACAACGATGTTGTTACCGTCATTTTTAGCGGCATCCCAGATCCCTTCAAGGACCTTTCGCTGTGTATCAAGTTGTAATTCCCCCAGAAAGAATGCAATATTGCGCATTTATCTCTCCAATGACCTTTACGGTCTCATCTTGGTATAAAGTGCCGCCGCACTTCCGCTCTGCGATCCGACAATGTTGAGCGCGGCCTGACTGTAATGGCATCCGTCCGTAAGATATGTGGGCGGAAGATTTCGAAGAGCATCGGATCCGAGTGAAAATCGCGGATCGCTCTGACACAGTTCAAGCTCCGCACTTATGACCTGGTCGTATGTTCCCGGAAGTCCCGCATACTGTCCGATCGTGATCACGAACACCTGGTCCAGGCCTTTTGAAAACAGCGGCGAGAATACGTTGACAAGTCCTTCTTTGTACTTCTGTTTATCTATCCTTGCGACTCCGTCGGTCTCACCCTGAAGCCATACCACGTACTTCTTACGGATGAATATGTGGTTGGCACTGCACCACGCTTTTATCGTATCGAACTTCTGCGACAACTCGGCCTGCACCGGAGCCGTCTGCCAGTATGCGATGCTGGACCCGCCGCGCGCGGCCGAAAATCCCATGACCGGCACTCCCGTTGCCTTGTAATACGAATTCATGAACGAGGATACGAGTGAGCCTCCGCGAAGTATCGGCGGATCGCACAGATATCCGTTCGAGTATACCCCAAAAGGTTCGGAAACCGGATACAGTCCCGTAGGACATGTTCCCATCCTGAACTCATAACCGGTATCCACCGCAACACCCGGAGCCGACTTGGCATCTCCTCCTCTTCCCGACATGTTGCTCTGTCCCGCGAATATGACAAGATCTACCGTCTTGACCGCCATAGGGGTCGGTGTCGGTGTTACCGCGGCAGGTGTTATGTCCGCCGCAAAAGTGTCGATCGAGAACGCGGCGGCAAGCAGTGCAGCCACGATCATAGTTGCTTTAATCCTGGTTCTTCTCATTCTCCCCTATCTCCATAAATCTCTCAAGTGCAGGCATCATCTCGTTTGCCTCATTCCTGCCTATCTCATAAGTCTCACGCATCACGAGCGGATCGTGACAAACGTGTCCGAGCGGCAGAGGTGATTTCGGACATATCACAAAATTGTCTCCAGCCTTCTCCTGTCTGAAACAGTGATTGAGCTGCTCATTATATGTGATGTGCCGTATCTTCATCGCATGAACGAGATTCGGATAATCCCTGTACTTCCATTTTATAATGGGCATGGTCTTCTCCGGGCTCTTCCGGTATCCTCTCGGTTTCGTAAGTATCGTGACATTACGTTTACACCCGAGCGCCTCGGAAGCTTTAAGCGGTATCGCATCGGTCATGCCGCCGTCCAGATATTTACCGCCCGCTATCTCTACAATATTCGATACGAGAGGCATGGATGAACTTGCCCTTATCCACTCCATCTCTTCTTCACCGGCATCGGTCATCCTGTGATAACCCGCCTCTCCGGTCTCAACGTCCGTCACCACAAGATAGAAAGGTATGCCCGAGGCTATGAACGCTTCTTCATCGAACTTATCAAGTTCATGCGGCAGACGGTGATAACAGAAATCCGCTCCGAACAGATCCCCTGTCTTTATCAGCGATGAGAAACTGCAGTATCTCCTGTCCTTTGCGTATTTCATGTTGTAACGGATAGTCCTGCCGATCTGTCCGGATACGTAATTACATCCGAAACACGCGCCGGCACTGACACCGATGACATTATCAAATCTTATTCCGTTTTCCATGAAGACATCAAGCACACCCGCGGTAAACAGTCCGCGCATCGCTCCGCCTTCAAGAACAAGTCCGGTCATATGACAAACTCCGCGGCTTCGTGTATGTTGACTATCTCGGCCCGATCTTCCATCCCTCCGAATTCCCCGTCGAGATTCCACGGAATGGGCTCGTCCGACTCAAAAGATATTTCGGAGCACTTGAACCGGAGCACATTATCCGACTTGATCCTGCGGTCAAGAATAGCCGGTCCCATGAGATTGAGTTCTATCAGATTATCCGGGCTTCTTACGAGCGTAACCTCGAATATCCCGTCATCAAGCTTGACATCCGGACCCGTGATCCCCTTCATTCCACCGACGGAGTCGGAATTGGTGATGAGTCCCACGAGAAAACTGCCCGTCATTTCGTTTCCGTCATATCTGATCCGCAGCGGTATGGACCTTATAGACGGGAGCCTCTTGACAGCCTCCGCAAGATAAGCCGTATATCCGAATATATTCTTCATGCCCTGGTCGGTCTCGTATGTCACTTCGGTGAACAGTCCGAAAGCCGCTACATAAACAAAGTATCTGCTGTTAAACCTGCCGAGATCGCATTTGAACAGCGTATCCCCTGATGCCTTGACTGCCGCTCTCCTGATACTGCGCGGGATGCCTATGCTCCTGGCGAAATCATTCGTTGAGCCGGTGGGGATATATCCTATCGGGATCCTGACACCGGCAGACTGCATTCCGGTCACCACCTCATCAAGTGTTCCGTCTCCTCCGGCACATAATATCCTGTCATAATCCCCGGCCCACTGGCGGCATATCACTTCTCCGTCACCCTGACACTGGGTCGGGTAGGCGGTCACCTTATAGCCCGCTTTTGTGAATATATCCGCGATATCTCCGACATGACCCGATACACTGCCTTTTCCGGCTCTCGGATTATATATGAACAACAGATTTTTCATAACGAAGATTGTACCATATCATCCCCTCAAAAACAAGGAATCCGGCGCTATGCCCTGCAGCGTTAAATATGGTATAATACACGCGATGGTCACCACATTTGAAAGGAGTATATACATGGGTGGATTTATATTTTTCATTTGTTTCATAGTCGTTATAATCATCCTGCTCGTACGGATCATATGTATCGTTCCGCAGGCCAACGCGTGGGTTGTTGAATTTCTGGGCAAATACCACAGCACCTGGGCCGCAGGCCTTCACATCAAGGTTCCGTTCTTCTACAGAGTAGTCAAGAAAGTGTCTCTGAAAGAACAGGTCGCCGACTTCGAACCTCAGCCCGTTATCACCAAGGATAACGTAACGATGATGGTCGATTCGGTCGTATTCTTCTCGGTGTTCGATGCCAAGCTTTTCACATACGGTGTGGAGCGTCCGATAGCCGCTATCGAGAATCTTTCGGCGACAACTCTTCGTAACATAATCGGAAGCATGACACTTGACGAAACACTCACGAGCCGTGATGACATCAACTCGCAGATCACCGTTATCCTTGATGAGGCAACGGATAAGTGGGGTATCAAGGTAAGCCGTGTCGAAGTCAAGAACATAATGCCGCCGCAGTCGATCCAGGATGCAATGGAAAAGCAGATGCGTGCCGAACGTGAGAAGCGTGAAGCGATACTGACGGCCGAAGGTAAGAAGCAGTCGGCCATAACGCTTGCGGAAGGTGAGAAACAGGCCGCTATCCTTCGTGCGGAAGCAGTCAAGGAACAGCGTATCCGTGAGGCGGAAGGTGAGGCTGAAGCTCTGCTTGCGGTTCAGAAGGCAAAGGCCGAAGGTATCAGGCTGATAAACGAGGCCAATCCCACACAGCAGTATCTCACACTCCAGTCGTTTGATGCGGTTGCCAAAATGGCTGACGGGCAGGCTACCAAAGTCATCGTTCCGTCGGACCTTGCAAACCTTGCCGGTGCGATAACGGCACTGTCGGAAAGCGCCAAAAGCGGCGACAGATAACGAGGATATAAAATGAGCGGTTTATTTACATTAGTCGTCACGGCTGTGGCGCTCTATTATCTGTTCAGAAAAATCAAAGAAAACCAGAGTGGCGGCTCAAAGCAGGGGACTTCTTCCGGAGTGCATAAGGCTGTTCCGGCTCAGAAGCGCCGGGTGCAGGGTTTTACCAACTACAGGCCTCACAAAGACATAACAAGTGTCAGTCGTGATATGGGAGATTCAAGAAACAGTTCCGTTCTGCGTGATGACAAAGCCAACGACTGGCTTGCAAGACAGTTGCGTGAAGAGCACAGGGCGTTCAAGGCGACAAGCGAGATGTTCGATCTGAAGATCGAACACGCAAGTCACTGTGATGCACGTCTGATCGAGCAGTTCCATCGCAGAAACTGCGATGCGAACGGCATAGATCTTGCAAACGGCAAAGCAGTCCACAGATAATAAACATCACATCTTCTTTGCAAACAGAAGTCCGAAAGTCCCCGGCCCGGAGTTAACAGCTATGGCCGGGGATGCTTTTTGACAGTATACGTTTTCGAAATGTACCCTCTTCTCAACAATACTCTTGATATGATCCAGATCCTTCTTGGTCAGTCCGACATATGTGATAAAAAGTGTGCTCCTGTCTATATCCGACACGGATGACAGACATGATGCTATATATCTTGTCCAGCTGCGGGCATGCGATCCGAAGAATATCTTACCCGTTACCATCTTCCCACTCTTCATCTCTATCACGGGATGGAACATAACAGCCTTGCACAGTGCCGCAAGCCTGTTACCGACCTGACCGGACCGCGCAAGATAATCAAGATTGTCCACGATAAAGCTCGTATGAACATACTTCCTGACGTATTCGAGTCTCTTAATTATCTCGCCCACGGACAGCCCCGATGAGGCAAGCCTGCATGCTGCGATAACGATGATGCCCTGTCCGCTCGAAAGATGACCGGTATCAAATATCGTCACGTTATCAAATGCACGCGCGCCTTCCCTTGCTTCTTCATAGCCGCTGTGCGCGACCTTTGACGATATTGTAAGATGAATGACATTATTGGCCCGCGACAGCGCCGACGCAAAGAATTCTTCATGTTCCTTGACACTCGGAGCATGTGTCCTGACATTATGACCGTCAGCCATATATTCAAGAAGTCCGTCCGAGTCGATCTCTCTTCCGTCCGCAAATATCCCCTCTTCCGTCTCAACCTTATGAGGTATGACCGCTATGCCGAACTTTTCGAGGATCGATACGGGAATATCGGCAACACTCTCTGTCGTGATCGAGATCGGTCTCTTCCTCTTTCTCGCGTCAAGCCACTTCATGCTGCTCTCGACGATGTTCTCGTCCCTGTTGACCACGGTGACAAGATTCTTCGGAAGAAGACGTTCCAGCTCCATCTCGAGATCCGAAGGACTGACCGGCTTGACAAGGTAACCATCAAACCCTTCATCCGCATACAGTTTTCTCATATCACTGCCCGCGTTGGCTGTGAGCGCGACAAACTTGGACTCCTTGCATATTCCTCCGACCTGCTCTTTGATCCTGTGGAAACACTCGATACCGTCCATCTCGGGCATCAGGTGATCCATAAGGATAACGTCATACTCTTTCTCCTGTGTCAACTCCAGAGCCTCGGCTCCGTTTGTGACCGTATCGACATTAACGAGAGTATCACGAAGAAGTTTTGACACGACAAGAAGGTTCGATTCATTATCGTCAACGACGAGCACCTTGGCATCCGGTGCCTCAAAACTGCTCCTGTATTCTCCGGACGAGTTTGCAACCTGTTTCTTCCCGACATCGACCTTCCCGATCGTTGTGAAATCCGTAACCTTCTGAGGTATCTCAACCACAAACGTGGATCCCTGGGTATACACACTGTTGACGGTCACAACACCGCCCATGAGTTCCGTCAGCTGCTTGACGATCGACAGCCCGAGGCCGGTACCTTCGATATATCGGTTCTCTTCTTCGTCGGCACGCTTGAATGCCGTGAACAGATACGGAAGGCTCTCTTTCCTGATCCCCATTCCGGTATCGGTAACGGAATAGGTGATGTCGGCAATACCGTCATTTATCCCATTATTCTGGATCGAAAGGGTTACCGATCCTTCTTTCGTATATTTGATCGCATTGTTCAGAAGATTTATCAGGATCTGCTTGATCCTCACTTCATCACCGTACAGTTCCGCAGGGATATCCGGGGATATCTCGACATGAAACTCCAGTCCCTTTTCCTTTGCACGCATCCAGAGCATACCGACGATCTCCGAAAGCATGTTGCCGGGATGATACGCCACCGGCGTCAGCTTCATCTGTCCCGAAGAGATCTTGCTCATATCGAGGATATCATTTATCAGATGCAGCAGTATGTTACTTGCGGACCTTATATTAGCCGCATCTTCGGCAACCTCATCGGAAACTTTCTCACGGAGTATCATCTCATTAAGACCGATGATCGTATTTATCGGCGTCCTGATCTCATGGCTCATGCTGGAGAAAAATCTGTTCTGGGCCGTGCTCAGATCGCTGATCTCTTTCTTCTGTTTTTCATTGCTTATGTTGTTTTCCCGGTAAGAGAACTCAAGAAACAGCACGAGCAGTCCGAGAATAAGTTCAACAACAAGATAGATAACAAGACCCGTTGTTGAGATCGACTGAGTACCGAGTCTGTTCCTGAGCATGCTGTAAGAAAAGACCATGACAGTGTCGGCGACGAACGACATCAGAACAAACGCAAACGGGTGCATGTATACGCACAAGGGAATGAGCAGTACGACAGTCATGTAAACTATCGGGTTGGCAAACCCTCCCGCAAGTGAATTGATGATCGTCTCAAATATGGAACCGATGATGGTAAAAAGAGCTATTACCGGCGCGATCCACAGAAGCCTCCCGCTCCTTTTCTCATAATCGTTCCTGACATACATCAGAATGAACCATGATATGCCCATCAGGCTCACCATACCGATGCACAGTATACGAAAATTCAAAAGGTATACACCGAACGACTGCGTTTTGGAAAACGACATCAGAAATCGAAACGCGTGAAAGATCGCGCCCGCAGCGACCGCGAGGCGGATCTTCGAGAGCATGTCCGTATAGATGGCCCTGTTTATCTCCTCCTCATATTCGTATGTACCTTTCTGGTGGAACAGAAACCGGAAAAACGCATCAAATGAAAGCTTCATTCATTACCTCCTTCCGGTACGAACTCCAGCACCGAATCATCAATTTCTTCCGCACAACCGGTATCATCCGCGGAAGGTTCATTTTCCTCCGGAAGCTTTATAGCATCAAGCACCGCCTCATACGAGGCAAGCATCTCCTCGTGATGTGAATCGACATAGGCACGGTCACCGTTCTTGGCCGCCATTTCAAGCTCTCTTGCACTCTCGGACAGATCGGCGGCACCTATCATCTTTGATGTGCTCTTGATCGAATGAACCTGGATCGCGTATGCGGCAAGATCTCCCGACGCAAGGGATTCCTTCATGATCCCCTTTTTCTTTGATGACTCCTTAACATACTGATCAAGAAGAGTTAAGTAGAAATTCCTGTCTCCGCCCGAATAATGCAGTCCCTGCTTTGTATCGACACCTGATGCGGCAAGACGGGCGACAACATCCATCTCTTCTTCGGCGGATGGATCGTTTGCCTGGGCAGCCGGGGCTGTCGTGACCGTTTTCACAACTTCCTCGACTGCGATCAGACTGGCAGGGAGCACTCTTTTCATCACACGTTCGAGTTCTATACGGTCAACGGGTTTGCTGACAAAGCCGTCAAAGCCTTCACGTTTGAACATCTCTTTTGCGGTACTGACCGCATTCGCTGTGAAAGCGACGATCGGTGTCATGATCTTGCCCTTGGACTGATCCGCTCTGATCCTCTTCATTGCCTCGATACCGTCCATTACCGGCATCATATGATCCATGAATATGACATCATATTCGTTGTCGCGGCACAGATCGATAGCCTCCTGTCCCGATTCACATGTTGATACGATGCATCCGTATGTTTTGAACATACCCGTTGATACTATAAGGTTCATCGGTTCGTCATCGACAACAAGAACCCTGGCTCCGGGGAACGAAACCCTGCCCTCTTCCGTTATCTCGTCACCGAGCTTGCTGTTAAGTATCCCCACGACAGGAAAACAGTAGAACGGTTTCGGCATGACCCTCACACGGGAATCGGGCGGAAGGAGAAGCTCCTTCGGATCCGCAACTACCGTGACGATTATCTTCCTTGCAAGATCTTCCATGAACCCGACGGCTCCGTTGTATTCTTCGGGACCCGCGAACAGATGAGTCAGTCTCTTACTGTCGGTCAGCGCATGAAGTGATTCGGCATTATCCACTCTGTGCATCGACACCTTCAGACCGGTAACGATGTTCCTGACCATTGTATTGTAGAATTCCCTGACATTCGGATTGGGATATTTTTCAAAATGAAGGTACGCGCCGAGACTGATGTTATCCCTGTCGGCAACCGACATGCATTCGTTCGCATCGACAACCGCGTTCGGAATGCTGACTTTGACAGTCGTTCCCTGCCCCGGGGTACTCTCGACCGTCATGAATCCTCCGAGTGAACGGACGAATCCGTGAACTATCGGCATGCCCAGGCCCAGTCCGCCTGTTCTTCGTGCACGTCCGGAATCGGCTCTGTAGAACGATTCATATATCTTCTCGATCTGCGACTCATCCATACCGATACCTGTATCACGGACTTCTATGCAAAGGTTGATCCCGTAATTGTGAGGTATCGACGAAAAATGAACGTAAACGCCTCCGTCATTCGTATACTTGATACCGTTCGAAATGAGGTGGCGTATTATCTTCTTAAGCTTTCCGACATCCGTGTTCATGACCGACGGAATGGAAGCTTCCACGTCGATTATGAGTTCTATCTTCTTCTTGAGGAGCGGGGAGAGTTCGTTAACTATATCATTAAGCACCGACGATAGCATGTAATCCTCGCAGTTGTTCGCAAGGTCACTCTTGTCTATCTCAGAGTAGTCAAGGATGTCGCTGATCTGCTCACCGATACGTTTTCCCGCTTCTTCTATCGACACCAGACGTTTACGCTTTGCGGGATCATCTTCTTCCTCGATGCCCATGTCGCACATACCGAGGATCGCATTTATCGGTGTCCTTATCTCGTGGGACACGTTCGCGAGAAAATCATTCAGCCTGTCTGTCGTTTCGGTCAGTGTCTTGATCTCTTCCTGGGACCTTCCGAGAACATCATTCCATTTGTTGATGATCGTTCTTGATATCCATCCGACCATCGTTACCATCGCGAAATGAAGGAATGTTCTGGAAATGATGAGAGGTGTGAACTCTGCCCCTTCCCTGAGCATGTTGACAAGCTCATAAGTCATGGTGATGTAATAGGTGATCTGACAGAGTGTGACGAGTGAGTGCAGTCCCGTCATCGTATACAGGAGCATGACAACGGAAATGACTATGGCAAGATCGAACGTGCTCGTGGTGTGCGACCCGTAGAAGAAAAACGTCGTCATCATGAGCAGGGATATGATCCACATCCTCAGAAGGTCCTGGCCTATCTGTCTGATATGCATATACCAGGATGCGATGACTCCTCCGAGGATAAGGAATATGGCCCATCTCTCCCAGTCCATAACGAATATCTCCCCGATCAGTATCGCCGAAGCGATGGTATACGAAAGTATCATCATCATGTGTGATGACATAAGGAGTTCGTTATTGCCGTTATCACTCTGCTGTGCCATTTACTGCTCCCTTAACTGGTAATCTTTGTCTTCGTCTATTATCTCGATCATTATATCCGCAAACTTCGGATCGAACTGAGTGCCGCGACACCTGATGATCTCCGCTCTGACCTCATCCTGGGGAAGAGTGTCACGGTAACTGCGGTGGCTCGTCATTGCATCATACGCATCCGCGACGGCGATGATCCTTGCGACCTCGGGAATGTCCTCACCCTTAAGGCCGTCCGGATATCCGGTCCCGTCGTATCTTTCATGATGCCATCTCGCACCGTTTGAAAGGTTTGGCATCTCCTTTATCGTCTCGAGTATCTGCGTACCGATCACGGGATGTTTCTTGATGACATCGTATTCCTCTTCGGTAAGCTTCGCATTCTTGTTGATTATCGCATCCGGTATGCCGATCTTTCCGACATCATGAAGAAGCCCGATGATATATATCTCGTTCTGGGCATCCTCATCGTATCCGGCTCTTGCGGCTATCTCTTTCGAATACTCGGCCACACGGCTCGAATGACCGTTTGTGTATTTGTCCTTTGCATCGATCGCAAACGCAAGCGATTTGATGATGTGGATACTGAGCTGCTCAACCTCTTCCGTCTTCTTCTCGACTTCCTGATTGAGGTGATTTTTGAGAAGGTTCAGTTCGAGCAGATTGTTGACTCGCATGTACAGCTGCTCTGCGGATATCGGCATACGGAGAAAATCATCGACGCCGAGTTCGAGACCTCTTTGCTCTGACAAATCATCCTTCATCGTGAACATGACCGGGATCCTGCGTATCGCCCCGCCCATCTTTCTGATGCCGACAACGATATCGGTTCCGCTCATGTCCTTCATATCCGCTCTGACGATAATAAGATCGGGTTTGTTGTCATTTAAGTGATCGAGAAGAGCCTTACCCGACTCAAGACAGACGGTATCCAGTCCCTTTGATGAGAGTGTACTGCAGATGAACTCTCTCTCTGCAGAGTCATCATTTACGATCGCTATATGGCTGTCTCCGTCAGGTCTGTCGACAACGCTCTCATGCATCTCGGAATCGGTGCTCTCTGTCTCTACCGACAGTTCGACAAGTCCCGAATACTCATTGTTCTTCCAGGCATGCATGACCCTTTCGGTAACACGTCCGACGTTGTAATCGCTGATCTCCGGAAGCATAAGGAAGAAATGATTGTCTCCGATCTGCATCATGATATCGCTGTTTCGAAGAGACTCCTGAAGGAGTTCTCTGAGGCTGACCATGATCTTTTCTTTTTCGGACTGAGACAGATCCTTGGGGATGAACCTTGCGGTAAAGAGCATCTTGTATGCCGTACCGCGGTATCTGTCCATGTAGCGGATCATGTATCTGTAGACGTTTCCGAATGCTTCTTTTCCCATCCACATCGCATTCTGCGGGATGTTCCTCTCCTCGAGGATCGTTGTCAGCATCGCGAGATTGATATCCGAAGGGATCGCCGATTCGGCATCCTCGTCACGGTAAAGAGAATATCCGTGTTTGCCGTTGTTCTTGATCGTATATAGCGCTCTGTCGGCCAGGCGGAACAGCTCATTGAACTCCGTGCCCTGCTCCGGGATCAGCACGGCACCAATGGAGGCGCCGAGCGGTATGCTCATATCCTCTCCCATCATCAGTCTGGCTTCCGTTGTCAGATTAATATTGATCGCCTCGGAAAACTTCGCTATATCCTTTTCCGAATGCATAAGCTCGGCAAACAGCATGAACTCATCTCCGCCGATCCTTCCGAAGACCGTCGGGAAGTTCATGTTATTCCTGAGTATCTGCGAGAACTTGGCGAGTACACGGTCACCCATCTCATGACCGTATATATCGTTGACAAGCTTGAACGAGTCAAGATCGACTATCATGAGCGTGCCGTTCTTGTTACCGCACAGCGCCGAGACCTGTTCGTTGGCATTGTATTTGTTCAGAAATCCCGTGAGCTTGTCGATGGTGGCCTCTTCCTCAAACTTGAGCATACGCCCGCGCGTGCTTATGATATTCTCCACGCGGCGCACGAGAACATCGGGATCGAACGGCTTCCTGATATAATCGGATACACCCATCTCGAATCCGCGGCTCTCGTTTGTCTTATCCTCGTCCGCGGTGAGCATGACGACCGGAGTCTGCGGTACCCCTTTGTTCTCCTCAATGGTGCGCAGATTCCTGTATGTCTCGAAACCGTCCATCTCGGGCATGTTGATATCGAGAAGTATCAGTTCGGGAAAACCGTGCTCCTCAACATACTCCAAAAGCGCTTTTCCGCTTTTGACCGCCGTGACGCGCATATTGTGCTTGGACAGGATCTGTCCGGCCATCTTCAGGTTGGTAACATCATCATCTACAACGATAATCCAGCAAGCCATAAATCTCTCCTTTACAAGCTTAGACTATATTATATCACATTGTGAGTTTTTGTCCTTATGATTTTAGACAGGATAAAACGGAAAACCAGTGACGACAGGTACGCGCATAGAAAACTTGCGGGAACTGTCGCAAAGAACCACCAGAATGCCTCGACCGGTCCGTTCACGTACCTTTTCAGATACCCGTATATGATCGCATCGTAAGCACCCGCAAACAGATATATCTCGAACGATACACCGCTTATCGAAGCGGTCAGTGCACGCACGGCCCTGTTATCGATATCCGCATCATAGAGCAACAGGAAAATGCATATCGTACATATAGTGATAAAGAATGTTCCGTATGTCCCGTCGGCAGTCTGGATCAGATTCCAGTCAAACAGACCCGTCGACGTAAAGTACATGCTTATAAAAGCTTCGAGCAGAAGCGTAGCAACAAGTATGGCGGCAAGCGCCAAACGGTTCACTCTCCACTTTCTGTCCCTGACGGCTATCCCGAGGAAATAGAACAGCACGGGATAAATGCCGGTAAAATATGAGGGCCCCACGTATTTGAACACCGGATAAACCGTACACAGAAATACAAGAGTAGCAAGCAGTATGTTCTGCTCTTTTTCGTCAAGCGCATACCACGCCCTGTTCAGAAACGGGATCAGCAGGAAAACGCACAGATACAGACCCATATACCAGGCTATCTGATAGTTGGCAAGGTTTGCGAATATCTCCTTTACCCCGTATATCTTTCCGTACAGACGGTTATACAGGATCATCTTTCCGACGGATATCACGACATAAGATATGACGAGAGGTATGAGCGCCATGTAATGATCCCAGGTAGCTTTCTTGTTCTTCTTGAAATAACCGGTCAGCATGAAAAACAGCGGGACAGCCGTTACGAACAGCCACCTTAGCATTGTCATGACGAACATCTTTGGCCCTTCCATAGGAGCGTCATAGTACCCCATGTTCAGATAGAAATGCGCACCCACGACAAAAACGCAGGCAATGCTCCTTATAAGGTCGGGACCGCATTGACGTGATCGTTCGTTACTCATCGTCTCACATTTTCCCCCGTCCGAGATTTGATTCAAAGAAGTCAGACAGCTTTTTAAGAAGCGTATCTTTATCTATTGTCTTGAGCAGATAATCGACCGGGCTGAGTCCGACTACCGACAGAACGCTTTCCTTCTCTCCGTGCCCCGTGAGGAACATGACAGGTATCTCCTCCGTCTGGGAGTCGTTCTTGAGCATTGAGAGGACCTGCGGTCCGTTGGCGATCGGCATCTCGTAATCAAGCAGTATCAGGTCGGCCCTGTTCTTGGCAAGATAAGAGATCGCCTGCACACCGTTTGACGCCATGCCGACATGATAGCTGCCTTTCAGCCACTCGAACACCGTGCGCATATAAGTGATATCATCATCGACGATGAGCACGGTCTTCTTTCTCTTCTCTCCGGTATTCTCATCAAGGTAACCGCACACGCTCTTAACTAAGCTGTCAATATCAACAGGCCTTTTAAGCCACTGCGTGATCAGCTGCTCGGGTATGATCTGTCTCACACTCGAATACTGTTCCTCGTCTCCGATCAGGATCAGTCCCGTCTCTTTTTCGATTACGGAATCTTTCAGATACACGAGTGTATCCAGTGTCTCTTCAAGTTCCTCTGTCATGAAAAGAATGAACAGTTCGGCGCTGTCCTTGAGGTTCTCTATCTCCCTGATCTTTGCATGGGTAAAAGCGGACGCAACACCCGCTCCCTCCAGTTTTGTAATTATGCTCTTGGCCAGGAAACTGTCTGTCGCACTGACTATCACAACCCTGCCGTTTTCATTTGTATCTGCCATTTCATCCTCCGTGTTATCATTCTCCGAGGGCATCGTTAGCGATCCCGATGATGCCGTCCCAGTCAAGCTTTTGCAGGAGCTTTTCTATCTCATCAATGTTCTTCCTGTCGGCATCCGGGATCTTTACCGTCGCCAGATCCTTCAGCATATCATCCATCAGTCCGTAATCCATGCTCTGCGCGATCTCCGTAATGGTCCGGTAGGCTTCCTTAACGGTTTTGTCGTCCGCTTCCGGAAGTTCTTCTTCGGCCTCGTCAAACGCCGAAAGCTTACCGTCAAGTTCCCTGTACATCGCGAGAAGCCTATCGGTGTTATCCCCGATGAACGT
>JAFZRD010000039.1 GCA_017620055.1 Lachnospiraceae bacterium | reverse complement strand
TTTCAGGGATGAGGAAAAAGTATGAGTACTGAAGATGTGATCAAAAAATCCGAGGAGTATATCCTCAAAACATACAACCGTTATCCGATCGTGTTCGATCACGCGGACGGCGTCAGGCTATATGATGCAGACGGGAAGGAGTACCTTGACTTCTGTGCGGGGATCGCGGTCTATGCGCTCGGGTACGGGAATAAGAAGTACGAAAAGGCGCTTAAGGATCAGATAGAAAAGATCACGCATATATCGAATTATTACTATTCCGAACCTCTGGCGGATGCCGCCGAGGGCCTTGTCAAAGCTTCGGGTATGTCCAAAGTGTTCTTTACGAACAGCGGGGCGGAAGCGGTTGAAGGTGCCATAAAGGCAGCCAGGAAATATGCATATAACAAGGATGGACGGACCGATCACGAGATCATCGCGATGGAGCATTCGTTCCACGGCCGTACGTTCGGTGCACTCTCCGTAACCGGAAATGCACATTACCGTGAGCCTTTCGAGCCCATGATCGGAAACGTGAAGTTTGCGAAGTTCAATGACTATGACAGCATTGAGAAGCTTGTAAGCGACAAAACATGCGCGATCATAATGGAAACGGTCCAGGGCGAAGGCGGTATATACCCTGCCGACCGTGATTTTCTGCGTAAGGTCCGTAAGCTCTGCGACGAGAGGGATATTCTCCTGATACTCGATGAGATTCAGTGCGGTATGGGCCGGAGCGGCAGCATGTTCGCTTTTATGCAGTATGACGTTAAGCCCGATATACTGACGGTTGCCAAGGCTGTCGGCTGCGGAGTTCCGGTAGGAGCATTCCTTGTCGGAGAAAAGGTTGCGGCATCCTCGCTCGTTCCCGGAGATCACGGAACGACATACGGGGGAAATCCGCTTGCCTGCGCGGCTGTCAATGCGGTGCTTAATATTTTCGAAGAAGATGGTATACTTGATAACGTGAAAAGGGTTGCGCCTTATCTTGAAAAGAGGCTTAAGGAACTGGTCGCCTCCCATGATTTTCTCACAGGGGAGAGGGGACTCGGTCTCATGCGTGCCATAGTGTTTGACACGGATAAGGTTAAGCCGGGTGATGCCGTTAAGGCCGCGCTTTCAAACGGGCTCGTGCTGATCACGGCCGGAAGCGATGTTGTGCGTTTTCTGCCGCCTCTTGTCATCACGAACGGAGACGTTGACGAGATGATCGATAAACTCTCGAAATCTCTTACGGAGTTGAAATGATAAAAAGACTGATATGTGCCGTACTGGTCCTCGCACTGGCGGGGTCCTTATGGTATGTTGCGAGTATAAATTACGATCCGGAGTTTGCCGAGACCGGAGAGGACAAGCCGGTTTCCGAAGAGGGAGACGGTTCGGAAGCTCCAGCATATACCGATGACGGGAGCCTGACACTGTGGTATACGGATGAGGCTCTCACGGATTATCTTACCGGTGTTGCGCTTTCTTTCGAACAGGACAGGGGCGTGAAGGTCAATGTCGTCCTGAAGGACGGCGTGCAGTTCCTCGAAGCGATCAATGAGAATTCACTTGCGGAACCCGGAGAGCGTACCGAGGCACTGTGCGATCTGTACATTACAAGTCATGACAATCTTCTGAAAGCTTATCTTGCGGGACTGGCTGCCATCGCAACGGATCCCGACAATATCCTTACACCCGAGCTGTACCCCCAGACCGCCCTCAATGCGGTAAGCTGCTACGATCATTACGTTGCATACCCGCTTTATTACGAGACCAATTTCTTCCTCTACAACAAGACATACATGGCATCGATCGCCCAGAACAGGATAGAGGCCGAGGCGGATATGGCCGAGGGAGAAGAGGCGACAAAAGAGCTTGAGGAAAAGGGCGCTCCGAAGGAGGATGCCGAGGAGATCAAAACGGACGAGAGTGACGGCGCCGGCGACCCGGAAGGCGGAGAAGACGAGATAATTGAGGAAGATTACGATCCGATGGGTGAGGAAGATGCATCGGCCGACCAGGAAGTGCTTGACCGTCTTGCAACCATGATCCCGGCTACGATAGAGGATATCAAGACGTTCGCCAACAACTACGATGCACCCGAAGCCGTGGAATCGGTGTTCAAATGGGATGTATCGGATATATTCTATAATTACTTCTTTGTCGGAAACTATATGGAGGTCGGCGGTCCGAACGGGGACAATGCGGCCGTTTTCAACATATACAACAAGCAGGCCGTTGAGTGCCTGTCGGCTTATCAGGCCATGAACCAGTTCTTCTCGATAGATACGAAGGTCGATGATTATAACAGGATCCTTCAGGACTTCATAGACGGCAAGATGGTATTCACGGTCGCAACGACTGATGCCATCGCGCGTATTCATGAGGCTCAGAGGAACGGGGAGTTCGACTTCGAGTACGGAGTCAGCATCCTTCCCGATATATCAAGTCTTCTCAAGGCAAGAGGCCTGTCGGTGACGGATGCGGTCGCCGTGAACGGTTATTCGGACAAACAGGCCGATGCGAACAGGTTTGCCACATACCTCGTCAATTACAAGGCTTCGGACCTTTACATGAAGTCCGGTAAGGTCTCGTGCTGTAAGAGTGTTGAGTACGAGGATGCCGAGATCGCCAACGTCATGAACGAGTATGAAAGATCCATGCCCCTTCCGAAGATGGTGGAAGCGAGCAATTACTGGGTCCAGCTTGAGATCGCATTCACGAAAGTGTGGAACGGCGCCGATCCGGATGAGGTGCTCAAGGAGCTGTCCGATACGATCGGAGCGCAGATCGAGGAGATCAAGGCAAATCTGCCGACGCAGGAGTCGATCAATGCAGGGGCGGGGAAGTATATTCAATAGAGGACGCTCGGCTATTAGAATCGACTTCGTCGATGAAGCCTCGCGGTGAAGGAAGGGATCTTCCCATCTTCGATGGGCCCCTCCTTCCTAGTTCACAAAATCTCCACATTTTCATCACAGATTCATAAATATTGTGCGTAAGAATGGGTTTCAGAATTTGTGGTCTTACGGACTTTATTATGAAATCTGATGAAAGGATGGTTTATATTATGGGTTTTTGGAAAAAAACAGGAATAGGCGCATGTATAGGACTGGCATTCGGAGCAACGGCTGCGGCCGGATTTATCGGCATGAAGGCCGTGACGCAGAAGATCTTCCCGGATAAGAGCGGGGTTACCGCAAAGATCGAGGCAGAGGTCGAAACAGACAGCAAGGACGGCGATAATGCCAAAGCCGGCGGAGATAAGATCGACAGGGAAGTAAAGAATGCTTCTCTTACGATGGCGGTTGCCGGGGAAGGTTCGTCAAAGGCTTCGGGAGCGGGAATGAGCGTTACCGAACTTGCAAAAGAGAACATCCCCTGTGTCGTATCGATAACGAACAGCTCCGTTCAGGTGATCAGGGACATGTGGGGAAACAGCATGCCGTTTGACAATGTTTCGAGAGGAAGCGGCATCATAGTCGGCCAGACCGATGAAGAACTTCTCATAGTGACAAATGCGCATGTAGTAAAGGATGCGGAAACAATAACGGTCGGTTTTGTTGATTCCGAGATATATGATGCAACCG
>JAFZRD010000038.1 GCA_017620055.1 Lachnospiraceae bacterium | reverse complement strand
GCCGAATCTGAACGTGCAGGCCGCATCATAGAGATTGGCGGCGTTGACATCGAGTTCGAACATATGAAGCGCTTCATCATCAAGTATCGATGAGGCGTCTGCCGCTTTGCTGATGACGGGGACGACGCAGTTTTCCTTGAGTGCGGACAGAAGCGCCGATGCGGATCTTCTGAAGCCGAGTATGCGTATGTATGAAACGCCGCACTCATCGAGTTCGAACGGATAGTCTTCTTTCCTGATATCGAGCAGTATGTGAAGCAGCGCCCTCATGACCCTGCTCTTTGTATATTCCTTGGAATGAACGAGTGATACGAAGTTCTCGTAATCGGTGTATCTGCCGATACATGATCTGATCCTGCCCTCAATATTGGCGGATACATCCATGAATTCAGTCAGCACGCCTTCAGTTTCGGGGTTTCCGTTTATGAGGCGCGTGATCACCGTATGGAGCTGTACCGAAAAATCATCGGGCGAGACGGGAAATGCCTTTGATGCGATCTTCTCTATCGTTCTGTATGTGTACTTTGGGACGAGATGCGCAAAGCCCTCACGTGCGAACATCTTCTTCCTGACTGCCATCGCGGATAATGCCCCGTCCGAGCTGTCAAGATAACTGCCGCCGGTCCTCCTGATGCAGACGGGTTCGATATCGCTTCCCGCCATATCAAGCGACTTGAGATACCTCACCGCAAGCATGTCGTTTGATGCGAACTCATTTCCGGTCACGGTCGCATACGCTTTTGCATACGACATTCCCTCTTTCAGAAGCTGAGATATACGGTAGTTCCTTGTCTTCTCCGAAGTCTCTCCCTGGAACAGTATATGAAGGCCCGGATCTCTTTCCTCCGTAAGGCCGGCACATGAACGGAGCATATCAAGGTCACCGCTCTCGCTCCCGAACGCAAGGTACTCCACACATCCCATTGATGTTATCGCGGATATCGCTCCCTGCGCAAAATAGTCTGCCGATGCAGTCGCAAACGTGACCGGAAGCTCTATCACAAGATCGGCCCCGCCGTTTAAAGCCATCGACGTTCTCGCGTATTTATCGCATATCGCAGGCAGCCCCCTCTGAACAAAATCCCCGCTCATCACGGCAATAAGAAAATCTGCCCCCGTAAGCCTTCTGGCCTCCCGGAACAGATATTCATGACCGTTATGAAACGGGTTCAGTTCACATACTGTCGCACATACCTTCATGTCAGTTTTTGAAGCTGTGGATCGGCGCGGGAATGCGTCCCTTTCTGTTTATGAATTCCTCACAGGAAAAATCATTGACTGCCATTACAGGCGCATGCCCCAGCAGTCCTCCGTATTCAACACTGTCCCCGACCTTCTTGCCTTTTGCAGGGCACAGCCTTACGGCTGTCGTCTTGTTGTTGACCATACCTATCGCCATCTCGTCGGCAATGATGCCGGATATCGTCGCTGCACTCGTGTCACCCGGAATAGCTATCATATCAAGGCCGACCGAGCATACGCATGTCATCGCCTCAAGCTTTTCGAGCGTGAGCGCACCGGCCTCGGCCGCGTTTATCATGCCCTGGTCTTCGGATACGGGAATGAATGCACCTGACAGACCTCCTACGTAAGAGCTTGCCATAACCCCGCCCTTCTTGACCTGATCGTTAAGAAGCGCAAGTGCTGCAGTTGTTCCCGGAGCTCCGGCGTATTCCAGACCCATCTCGCACAGTATGTCCGCGACGGAATCTCCTATCGCGGGCGTCGGTGCAAGTGAGAGATCGACTATTCCGAACGGAATACCGAGCCTGTCCGAAGCTTCCTTGGCAACGAGCTGACCGACACGCGTAACCTTGAACGCGGTCTTCTTGATCGTCTCGCACAGTTCCTCGAAACCCTGTCCCTTGGTCTTTTCTACGGCACGTTTTACAACACCCGGACCCGATACTCCGACATTAATGACGGCGTCACCTTCGGTCACTCCGTGAAAAGCACCGGCCATGAACGGATTGTCATCCGGGGCGTTACAGAATACAACGAGCTTTGCGGGTCCGATATCCGACTTCTCCGATGTCTCCCTGATGATCCGTCCCATCAGCCTTACCGCATCCATGTCGATACCACATCTTGTCGAGCCGACATTAACGGATGAGCAAACAAGCGAAGTGGATGCAAGCGCATCGGGGATAGACTTGATAAGATTCCTGTCCGCCTCAGTCATACCCTTTGATACGAGCGCTGAATATCCTCCGAGGAAATTCACTCCGACTGTCTTCGCCGCCTTATCAAGCGTCTTCGCGATCGTGACAAAATCCTCGGGACTCTTCGCCGCCTTCGCACCGACAAGTGCGATCGGCGTTACCGATATCCTCTTGTTGACGATAGGGATACCGAATTCAAGCTCGATCTCCTTGCCCGTCGATACAAGATCCTTTGCGGTACGCGTTATCTTGTCATATATGTTGTCGCACAGTTTATCAAGATCATCCGAGACGCAGTCCAATAGACTGATCCCGAGAGTGATCGTTCGCACATCGAGGTTTTGCTCCTCGATCATCCTGTTTGTTTCATTAACCTCAAAAAAATTG
>JAFZRD010000037.1 GCA_017620055.1 Lachnospiraceae bacterium | reverse complement strand
ATAACCGTTGATGTGCTGGGACTTGCTGCGAATACCGGCAAAGCGGTTGCTGCAAGCACAAGAGCAGCAGTTGCTAATGAAACTAACTTTTTCATTGGACACGTACCTCCTTTCCTCATAATTCATGTGGTATATATCAAACCCGTGAGGGTTGATATCCTATTTACAACCAACATCGACTTCGTCGATGTCGCCGTGTCGTCAGGACTCCGTCATTTGCTTCGCAAATGCCACCTCACGACCTTTCATAGAACACCTCCAGTATCAGCTGGATCAGCTCATCCTCATCTACATGGAACTGTTCGAACTCATCCTTGAACTCAGTCTCGCCTGCTATCGTATAGAGGCTGTTCTCATCAAATGACATATCCTTTGCGCTGTTTATAAGCTTCGGAAGATCGATGCTGGCTACTATGTAGTCCTTGCCGGCTTCATACAGTTTGCTCCCGAGCCCCGGATTCTGAAGGAGCTTCGCGATAAATGCCAATATGTACTGCTCCTGGCGCTCCAGACGGTCATTTGCCGATGCGAACTTATCAACATCTCTTGTACGAAGATATGCATATGCCTGTTCGCCGGTAAGGTTTATTGTCTCATCTTTCTTGATGACGATATCACCGCGTTTGACACTCTCGATCGGAGTGATCTCGACACCGCCTATTGCGTCATTAACTGCGGCAAGTCCGCCCATGTTGAGGGACATATATCCGGATATGGGTACGTCCCGAAGAAGCCTGTCTACCGCCTCAACAGCGCGCATGCACGAGAGCTTCATTCCATCGCCGTATCCGTGCTGCAAACATATCTGAAGATCCATCTGAACTAGGAAGTTTCCTTCCCTGTCATATACATCAACCGGAACCATGATATTTCTGTTGATGGCAATGATCTTCACATCTCGCTTTACTTCATCAAGCACCAAGAGGAACATCGCATCCGACTGTCCGCCGCTTATGCCGTCTTCTGCCTGCTGCGCGATATTGTCATTGTCGATACCCATGAACAGATAGTTCTGAAGGTTATCGTTGTATCTGTATACCTTTCCGTCGTAACGGATCAGGCCCTCGTTCCACTTCTCTTTGCCGAAATCATCAAGAGTGGTTATGTCCCTGTATTCAGGTTCGCTTGTGTTGACCGCCTCTTCCTGCATTGGAGCTTCGGAAAGAGCATTTGCGGTATTGACGTTTTCTTCCGCTCTTGCTTCAGTCTGCATCGGAACAATGACGAAGAACCATACCGCAAGTGCCGCGGCAGCCAGCGCTATTACTCCGGCACCTATCACGGCTGCTTTTATCAACCTGTCCGGTTTATTGTTTTCTTCCGTATCTATCGTTTCCAATACTCTATTCCTGTTCGGCCGCAGCCTTGGCTGCATCCTCTGCCTGTTTTACGGCTGCCCTCATGGCATCCTCTGCCTGCTTCTGAAGCGCGGCAAGTGCAGCCGCCGCTTCTTCTTCGGGTGTCATCTTCTTAGGTTCGGCCTTTGCCTTCGTCTCGGCCTTCTTTGCCTCCGGCTTTGGCTCTTCCTCCTCGGGAGGGATACGCTCGGAATCCTCGGGTCTTAACTGTGTCAGCATCTCCCGGGCAGTAAGTGCATGACCGGCTGCACTGTCAAGAGCCTCAGCTATGAGCGCCCCTTCGGCCGCAGCCTGTACCAGGCCGTCACATATATTCCTGTAATCTCCAGTCATGTAAAGGAAAGATCTTCCTTCATTGATCGCTCCGATGATACTGTTGATATCATCGGTAGCAACTATGTACAGTCCGTTCTTGTCCTCACCATCGGGAACTTCATCTAACGATACAAAGTGCGCCGGAAGCATGTTGTTGTCAGACGCCGATTCTGACAACTCTCCGGCGTTTTCCGTACCGGGCATGATCATGTATGTGTTGATGCCCCTTTCCGACTGTGCGAGAGGGTCGTTCATCTCTCCACTGTATGCAAGCAGTACGTTCATTCCGCTCCGGTCCCTTGACCATCCGCGGATCGTTGCGAGCATGTTCATTCCGTCGGCTTCCGAGGTAAAGTTGGAATCCGTAAAGAACAGTCCTGAAACCGGATCCTCTTCATATGCTCCCCTGAATACGTCTCCCGCAACCGTAACGTTTGACTTGTTGCACAGTGCTTCAGGTGTAGTAACGAGCAGGGCACACACCTTGCTCTTTGTATCCATTCCTGAAAGCATGGTAAGAACGCTTTCGGAATAGTTCATGTCATATATGTCACCTACCGCAACATCCTCTACTTCAGAATCAGCGGTCAGATCCGTCGGAAGTTCGATCTGTGAAATATCTACATCAGCAGCCTCTTCCGTAGGTATCGTATATTCTTTCCCGGTATCAGCAGTCTTGCCATAAACATTCTTTATGACTGCAGCGATAATGACACCAAGCACAAGAACCGCTTCTATAAGGATCCATATCAGTACGGCACTTGGCTTTCTGATCTTCCGTGGTTTGTTGTTACGTTTCTTCTTCTCCGATGAAGTTTTCTGAGTCTTCTCCGATGTCTCTTTCATCTTCTTCTATCCGATCATTATTGGCTATGGCGCGTGACACCTTGCGGATATCTTCCATGTTCTGCTTCATGGTCGCCTTATGCGGAAGATCTCGCTTCTGCATCGCCTTTCCCTGTCTGCCGTAGTACTTGCCATAGTAGTTACCGTAATACTTGCCGTAATATCCTGTCTTCTTGATATCCACCTTATTAAGTACCGCTCCGAGTATCCTGACTCCCGATGCCTCGAGCTGTTTCTTGACCCCGACTACCGCACGGCTTGATACCTCACCCTGGGAGATGACAATGATCGCGCCGTCGCATTCCTTGGCAATAACGGCTGCATCAATTGCAGCGCCCAAAGGCGCGCAGTCAATGAGTACATAGTCAAACAGTCCTCTCATGGATTCGATCAGTTCCGAATAATATCTGTTCTCCAAGAGCTCCGTCGGATTAATGACCGAAGGCCCGGCAAAGATCATCATGAGGTTCGGAAACTGAGTCTGGTATACAACTTCCTCAAGACTCTTCTGCCCCGACAGGAAGTGTGACAGTCCGAGTATCGCACCACCATCAGCCTTCCTGGCACGGTGACGACCGACGAGAACTGATTTTCTCATATCGGAATCTATAACGAGAACCTTGTTCTCGGCCTCGATAAGCGATCTTGCAAAGTCCATGACAACCGTACTCTTTCCCTCATTCGGTACTACCGAGGTAAAGAGTATCGTCTTGATGTCATCCCCGCAGAAACGGATATTGGTACGAAGTTCACGCAGGGATTCGCGCATGGCATTGCTCTGTTTTCTTATCTCGTTAAGCTTTATCTCCTGCATAGCCTCAGAAATCTTCCTCCTCTTCCTCTATGGGCAGAGATGCCAGTACCTTGATGCCGACCTTGTTCTCAACGTCCTCAGGAGACGAAACATCATCATTGAATATTGTCTGAAGAGCGATCAGCATCGATGCGATCGCAAATCCGGCTACAAATCCGGCGATCGTGTAGAATACAACACCGTGATTAACGGGCTTACCGTCGGAATATCCGCCCTTTACAAGACTGGGCGGGTCCTGATCCATCTTCTCGGCGATAAATGCTGCCGCCACCTTTGCGATCTGATCGCATATCGCCTTGGCCCTTTCCGGATCCTCGTCACTTACTATGATCTTGATGAAACGTGTATTGGTAGGATTCTCTACATCAACCTTCTTCTCAAGTTCTTCGTAATCTTCCGGAAGCTTTAGGTAATCTATGACCTTCTCAAGTACGGGTCTGTCCTTTGTTACGATCAGATAGTCCTGTGTAAGATTTGCACCGGTCTGCAGATCCGCAAGGCTTGTTATCGATGTGCTCTTTGTCAGAACGTACAAAAGCGCGTTTGACTCATACAGAGGGTTTACGAAGAAGAATCTGTAAACAAAAGCGATAAGCGCCGCAAGGACCGCAGAAGCCAGTATCGCCTTCCACTGCATCAAAAGTGCAAACAGCAGTTCCCGAAGGTCTATCTCTATTTCTTCATTTGATAATTCCCGGTTATTCAATGGTCCTTTGTGTTCCTTCTATGATCTTTCGGGGATTCGTCTCAAACAGTTTTTTTGCTGCTTCCTCCCCGTACTTTTTTATGATGTAAGCCATACACTCGGGCATGTGATTTTTGCGGTCACGCATATCGTGACTGTCTGAAGCCACCATATCCGCAAGGTCATTCTTAAGAATCTTCCTGCACTGCTTCTTCATAGCGAACCCGTCCTTCCCGATGATGCTGTCCGCATTTATCTGGATGAGTGCGCCCATCCGGCGGTACTGTGCCAGGACTCCGGGATCCTTTTCAACGACTTCGTATCTCTCAGCGTGAGCTATCACCGGGATATATCCGTTTGACAGGAGGTCATCCAGGTTATTGCGTATCAGCTGCGCCGAACTGTCATATGAGTACTCGGTCAGCACATAGTCGCTGTCCGCCATGGTGATCGTTCGTCCTTGCCGCATGTACTCGACCATGTCGGAGTTCACGTGATACTCGCATCCGAGATACAGCCGGACCTGCCTGTCTTCTGTGGCTTTGACCAGCTGCTCGTAATTGACCCTTATCGTTTCCAGGTCAAAAACAAACATTCCCCTTCGATAATGCGGGGTCAGGATGATATCGGTTATCCCTCGGGATACCGCATCATCGATCATGGCAATTGACGTATCTATGGTGTCTGCACCGTCGTCAACCCCGTATAACAAATGGCAATGTATGTCTATCATCCGGAACTACTCTTCCTATTTCTTCATATATTTAAGCATTATAGTTCCTTTTTGTCAAATCGGATAGGAAGTATAGTTCCTATAGGGTGATTGCAAATTTTCGGCGTATTTGGGGCGAAAACTGTAGATTCACTGCCACGATATCGTTGTTATAGATCAATATGGGGTGTTTATGATGAGTAAGGAACGTACAAAAGCCGCAAAAGGCAACCTGTTATCCGATCCCAAAGAGATAGGTGCGAAACTGCATCAGATACGAAAGCAAAAAGGATTGTCTCAAGAGGAGACCGCCTGGGCGGCAGGTCTGTCTTCGAGGGCATATGCGGATATCGAACGTGGTGCGGTGAATGCGCGGCTTGATTCGATCATAAAGATTTGTAACGTTTTCGAGATAACTCCTGACGAAATATTGATCAGGGATGGACATAATAATATAGACAGAGACGGGCTTATCACAAAACTGGACGGGCTTCGGCCTTCAGAGCATAAAACTGCTCTTCAGCTGCTGCAGGTGTATATCAGATCGTGCAAAACCTAAACGTTTGCCGCTGCGAAGTGATTTTCGCGTTATACATATAAACACCCGACGTAGAGAACTACATCGGGTGTTTTAGACTAAAAGCTTATCCTACCTGCAAATACGCTGCATCTTCCGAGAAATCCGGTTGCTCAGAAACGAACTTAACAACATCCGATGACTTTGCTTCAGGATGATCTTTGAGATATGTCAGCAAAGCATTTTGCCTAGATGTTTTTCTCTCTGCATAATGCAACATTGCGGAAACAAAATCAAAGTATGCGTCTTCTATATGGTTCAATAGTTCCGATAATTCATTCATGTGTTTCTTCCTCCCATCTACATCTCAACTCTCATATAAATGTTATAATCATTATATCCATGATTTTCAAAATAATACCAATATGCTTTGTTGTTCAATCCATATGAAGCATGAACCGCAAAGGGTTTTCCCTCATATTTGGTATAATTTGAGTTGATCTCACTGCATATCTTCGCATATTCTGCGCTACTCAGATAGAATGTACCAAACAAAAACTCCATTTAATCCTCCTTCCTTATATGAATAATTACGAAGTATACCCATATAAGGCGGATTAAATGCTAGAAGAAACGCTTAGGATCAAATAGCTCCGATAAGTACATATGTATTATAAATCATCGATTGCGTATCTACAATTATTCCTTGGGAATTACTGGACGAGCCGTCCGGACACCTTAATGGTATATACTCAAGTAAGGTTATAGTATATTCCATGTGACGCACTGTCAATAGTAACTTAATGATCATTAAAGAATGTATCTACTCCCTCAAGGAGGGCATCGGTGATGCGATCAAGGTCCGCATCGGTGTGAGATGAGGCGGCGTTACCGAGCTCGATGACGACTGATGGGATTGTGCTGTAACATGTCTGAGTCAGTTCGAGCGGATCGATCCTGCCGGTGTAGAGCTTGCAGTTGTTGTTTTGAAGTGCTTCGATCAGTGAGCTTCCAAGGCGTTCATGCTCCTGCCAATATGAGGCGACGGGTTCCATTTCCTTGATCTCATCCGGTATCGGGATATAGAAGCATCCTTTGTCGTATTTGAGGTTGTCTCCGTCCCAGTGAAGCGATACAAGGCAGTCTGCCTTGTTGTTCGCGATCACGGTTCGGGCAACGTTATCTAGCTGTTCGTCTTCATCATCCCGAAGCATCAGAACATCATATCCTTCAGCCAGGAGCTTGTCGCACAGCATATTTGAAGCGGCAAGTGCAACCTCCGATTCCGTCGCTCCGTCTGCGAAGACCATTCCTCCCGATACGGCAACCGCCTTGAGCGATCCCGCCGGATTGGATCCTTTTGTTATCTTCGGCGTCTTGTCGGGATGACAGTATGTTTTAACAGTCTCGCCGCCTATGGTACCGTGTCCGGCGTTCACTCCGACAGTGATATTCTTCCTGTCTTCCTTTGCACGGTACAGCATGGCAGCTCCCGTATTGATCACGGAAAGGTCTGCATAATCCCAGTCGGGATCAAGGATCACCTCTTCCTTTGACGGGATGGGCTTTCCGTCCTTATCGTACAAGCCGGGTACTAGCGTATCCTCGGATTCCGATGTATTCGCGCTTCCCGTACCGGCTGCGATGTCAGGGCCGGAAGCATTCCACATGCCGGCACAGCCTGTCAGCATCATGACCGCGGATATTATAAATGCCCGTACGATATTCTCCTTCAATGCAGCCCTTCCTTCAGAGTGTCGTTCATGCTCCCCGTACGATATCCGTGCATGTCGAGTGTCACGAACGCAAAACCGATCTCCTTGAATTTCTTATAGACCGCTTCACGCATATCGTCAGCGGCAAGCCTCGGGATGTCTTTTCCCGGGACTTCGATCCTCGCGATGTTCCCATGCATACGGACACGCTCTTCGGGAAATCCGTGTTCTATCAGAAACTGCTCGGCCAGATCGATCATGTGAAGCTTCTCCTCAGTGATCTCCTCTCCGTATACAAAACGGGACGCAAGGCAGGCATAGGCAGGCTTATTCCATGTAGGAAGATCCATAGCCTTTGATATCTGCCGGATATCCTGTTTTGACAGGCCTGCTTCCCTTAAAGGGCTTCTTACCGACAGTTCCTCCACTGCCCGAAGTCCCGGGCGGTAGTCCCCGAGATCGTCTGTATTGGAGCCTTCGGCCACATATTCGATTCCGTTTTCTTCCGCGACTTTCCTGATCTCCGAGAATATGGCGCGCTTGCAATAGTAGCACCTGTCGGGACTGTTGCTCCGGTAGCTTTCTACCTGAAGAGGATTGACTTCGCACACAATGATGCGGATCCCTCTCTCTTCGCAGAAAGACGTTGCTTCTATGAGTTCGCGCTCCGGAACGGATGCATCCAAAGCAAATACAGCGAGCGACTTATCGCCGAGAACTTCATGCGCCACCGCCAGCAGAAGCGACGAATCAACTCCTCCCGAGTATCCCACGGCAAGACTTCCGAGCTCTCTTATGATTGTCTCCAGGCTGTCGAGTTTATCCTGCAGGTCCTGAGTAAGCGGTTCGGTTGTTCTGATCATGCGGATAATTCCTTTTCTATTGCCGAAGTATATGCCCTGAGTGTATTGTCATCAAAGCATACCCACTCTATCAGGTCAAAAGAATCCGGATTTGCATCTGCGTATTCCCTGACCGTCGAGACTGCGACCGTGGCAGCTTTTTCCACCGGATATCCGTATACGCCGGTTGATATGGACGGGAAGGCTATTCTGCGGAGACCCCTGTCCTTTGCGATCTTAAGGCTGTTCATGTAGCAGTTTTGCAGTTTCTCCGGCTCGCCGTTGTCACCGCCGTACCATATCGGACCGACTGTATGGATCACGTATTCGCACGGAAGATTGTATGCGCCCGTGATCTTAGCTTCTCCGGTAGGACACCCGTGAAGGGTGCGGCATTCCGCCAGAAGTTCCGGGCCCGCTGCACGGTGGATCGCACCGTCAACACCTCCGCCTCCGAGAAGTGATTCGTTCGCCGCGTTCACTATCGCATCTATATCTGTCTGTTTTGTTATATCACCGGGTATCGCCTTAATGATCATCTTATGATTCTCCTTCTCTTATCAATTCGGTCCATGTATGTACCAGACGCTCCAAACTCCAGGCTGCGTTTGCCGGGCTTGTTGACGGCAGGCAGACAGCACTTACGCCTGTTTCCTGTTCGATGTATTTCTTATAGTATTTCTCGGCGGTCCTTCCGTTAACGAATATTCCGCGGATCTTTGCACTGTCCAGGATAACGGAAAGGTCGTTCGCTCTTACGTTCTCTATGCTTGAATCAGATGAACCTTCGATGTCGCACGAACCGATCACATCCCACAATGCGATATGATGTTTCGTAAGAAACCGTCTTTTCTCCGTTATCGTGT
>JAFZRD010000036.1 GCA_017620055.1 Lachnospiraceae bacterium | reverse complement strand
TCCGTCGATTATGTTCTTCCTGTCAACTATCCCTACGGAAAATCCCGCCAGATCATATTCATCCTCCGGCATCAGTCCAGGATGCTCCGCGGTCTCTCCACCTACGAGCGAGCAACCTGCCTGTTTGCATCCTTCGGCGACACCCTTGACTATCTGTGCGATCTTCTCGGGGTGATTTTTGCCGCAGGCTATATAATCGAGAAAGAAGAGCGGTTCGGCTCCTCCGCAGACGATATCGTTGACGCACATCGCGACCGCATCGATGCCTATCGTGTCATGCTTGTCCATGATGAACGCGAGCTTGACCTTCGTGCCGCATCCGTCGGTTCCCGATACAAGTACGGGATCTTCCATCCCCGCATAGCCTTTCATCGAAAAGGCTCCGGCAAATCCTCCGAGCCCTCCGATCACTTCGGGGCGGACGGTCTCTTTGACGAATCCCTTTATCAGTTCGACGGACTTGTATCCCGCTTCGATATCAACACCGGATGATCTGTAATCCATAATAGTTGGTCTCCTTATTTGGTATAATTTCTGTAACCGACCTCGGCGAGCTTCTCGTCCTTTTTGACGACGCTCTCCTTGAGCTCTTCCGAATACTTCTCTATCTTTGCAAGAAGCGCATCATCCGATATCGCGAGCATCTTGGCCGCAAGGATTCCCGCGTTCGCGCCGCCGTTGATCGCGACCGTCGCTACCGGGATCCCCGAAGGCATCTGGACGATCGAGTACAGGCTGTCCCTTCCTCCGAGCGATGTCGTATGCATCGGAATGCCTATTACCGGGAGCGGGAAGATCGCCGCGCACATACCCGGAAGGTGGGCCGCCATGCCGGCTCCCGCGATGATGACCTTCATTCCTTTTTCCTTCGCGCTCTTCGCATATTCGAAGAACACATCCGGTTCCCTGTGTGCCGAGATGATCCTCATGTCGTAATCGATACCGAACTTATCGAGTATCTCGGCTGCCTTGCTCATGACGGGCATGTCAGAATCACTGCCCATAACGATCCCTACTGTTGCCATAATCTCCTCCGTTTGAATATTGTCTGTATCACTTACATTTAACTGTATCAAAATAGCCGGTGATTTTCAATTGCCGGTGAGCTCTATCCTGTGTTTGATCTCCTCGGCCCGCGCGATGACCTTCTCCTTCCAGTCATCGTCCTGCGCATCGAGCTGGTATGCATCAAACCCGTACTGGCGCCCGAGCGAGCATATGACCGACTCATCATCGACGTGAAGCGATATCCTGTATCTGCTCGGGACCTTCTGCGGCAGGAGCTGTTTGCGGTTGCCCTGCACTTCCTTCAGATGCCTCTGCGCGTTCACGATACCGTTGAACTTGACCCCGTATGCGCGGAACAGAAGCTTAATATATCGCTCGCTCCTGTAGGACGACGTATACACCCAGACGTCGTAATCCATCTTCTGAAGGCGGCTTATCAGCTCCGGCGTTCCGAGCCGCAGGCGTTCCCTGAATATTTTGTTTAGAGGAAACATAAGCGCAGGTTCGGTCTTGTGTGTATCGGGGGACACGAACAGAACCTCGTCGAGATCGAACGACACGCGCATCTTCTCCTGTGTTTTATTCTTTCTCATCCTTTTCCAACCCGTCTATCGCATCGGCCACGGTGCCCGACCATTCCTCGGGTCTGCAGTCGATCGCGATCTCGCGAAAATCATTTGACCGGCCGCTTGTCACAAGGAGAAGGTCCCTGTCAATGTGAAGCGTTGTCTTATATTTTGCGGAGATCATCTCCTCAAGCTTTTTGCGAGATGCGCCGCCTTTTGAAGTCTGCTTCTTCATGCCGGTTATGATACCGTCAACGCTTACCGAGTAGTGTTTGAAATAGCGTCTTATATCATCGATCGAATAGAACTCGCTTGAGTATACCCATATATCATAGCCTCTCACTTTGAGCTTTTTAAAGAGTGCGGGGATCCCGAGACGAAGTCTCTTCTTCTGCAGTCCAACGCGGATCAGCGAGCCGTGTTTTTCGACATGCTCTTCCCCGGGGGATGCGAACACGACCTCATCAAGATCGAGTGTTGCACGCTTCTCGTGAGTCGACTTCTCGAGCATCACTCTTATGTCCCCGTCAAATACGGCGTTGACGACGTTTACCGGAACTCTTTTAATGCCGAGTCTCATCGCCGCGGCCCATCTGTGATGGCCGTTTAAGAGCATATATCCGGACGGTCTTATCTTCTGTATGAACAGCGGCTCATCCATAAGAGGGAGCCCCTTGTTGATATTGTCCTTGAACTGCGCCACATATGAAGAGATGATCTGCATGTTCGGTCCGATATCCGGGAATGTGAACTCGTCCTCCGGATTAGGATGCAGTCTTTTGCACGATGATCTTCTCATCAGAAGGCGCTCCAATAGTGACGCCTTGACGGGCACTCCGGTGTTCTTGACCTTGAGTGCCTCCTCTTCTATAAATATCTCAAGTTCGGTCTTAGCCATTCTCTGCTCCTTGTCATACGCCGACTCACTCGTCAAGAGGTGCGTTCAGCTCTTCGGTACCGGGAAGTGTAAACCTTCCGTTTTCTATTATCGTAACGGAGCCGCTCTTTCCGACAGCCTTAATGTATCCAATCTCGTCATAAGGGATCGTTATGTCGGTATGACACTGGAAGTATGCATCCTTGACGCTTACTTTTCTCTTTGCGGATACCTCATTCTCACGTGCGATGATCTCCTTGCCGTCGGGGTTATATACCTTAACGTCTTCCTCATGGCTGTAGCACGTATCGCCTACGGCAAAATGCGGTCCGGTCTTCTCCATGATCAGTATCGGGAGCCGTCCTTCTATATCATAGTCCCTTCCCATACGGTATGCGGTCGTGTTCGTTCCTATCGCGAACTCGCCGATCGGAAGGGTGTCGTGCTTGTATAAAACGTTATCCTTGATGAACCTCCTGTTCTCTTCTTCGTCTTCGTAATTGGCGCACGTGTATCCGGCTATCATCCCGTCGCTGAAAGTGATCTCAAGATCTTTGTAGAGAAGTCCGTTAAGAAATACCTTCGATACGTTGAGCACACCGTTTGTTCCGGAAAGTGCGGGAGAAGTGAACACCTCTCCGACCGGAATATTGACATCCGCAACACAGTTCTCGAAGTTCGTCTGCTTCGCGGGATCACTAAGGTCGTGGAGTCGTATCACGAGGTCAGTCCTGTTGGCGCCCTTTCCTTTTATCTCGACGTGATCAGCCGTATCAAGCGCATCTATCATCTTCTGCTGGATCGTCTCGTACTTTGCGTAAGGAAGTGTATTGAGCTTTATCGTGTCAGCGAATATCTTCTCAAAATCATCGCCGATCTCCGGTATCGGGAAAGCTATTATCGTAAAGCTCCTCTCTTCCCCGATGATGTATCTGTTGACGATCTCCGAAGCTTTTGCGCTGTAGTCGACGGATAGTTTTCTCGTCTTCTCGCTGTGTCGGATCGCGCTCTCCTTGACTACAGGTGTGAACGGCTCCTGTCCGAACACCTCCATCACGGCCGGACCGGCATGTCCGTTCGCAAGACTCTTTCGATCCCCGTAACTGTTCTCGAGCACCTCAAGCCTTCGCGTTACAAGATCGGCATCGAGTATAAGCGCCAGGTCATCCTTATGATCGTAGTCATACTGCCTGTTCGGGATCGCACCGTAGAATCCTATACGGCTCGTCGCACCCCTTGTGAGTGCGAGACTCCCCGCCCTGTATATGACAGATCCAAGGTTCATCTTCTCGAAGTTTTCGACGGCCGCTCTTACCACCCTCTCGAATCCGAGACTGTAGCGGATGTTCGCGCTCGTCTTCTTATCAAGCGGTTTGCCGGCCTTGACAAATCCCACCCTGTAGCCTTCGGTAAAAGTATCGGCCATGACCCGTATGTCTTCTTCGGGAAGACCGGCGATAAACTTTGCGGTCCTGATCTCGTTATCGGTCACGTACTCACCCGACAGGTACAGGAAACGTTCATCGGAAAGATCGGATTCGCATACTATCTTCCTGACAAAATCCCTCGACGGGTCGATCCTCTCCTCTATGCTCTCCGGTATTATGATGTCACAGTTGTCGCTCTCGAATGAATACAGTATATCCTTTATCGCACCTGCCTCGGGAAATCCCTTATCAAGAGAGGCAAGCCTGAAGCATGAATATACCTGCACGAACAGTTCGGCAAATATCGTAAATATCTCCGTATTCCCCTCATATGCGAAAGGTATGAGACCACGCATCTCGGCGTAGAGAAAGCACAGACACTTTGCCATCTCCTCCGCTTCCGGAACGGCAGCCGCGGTAAACTGCGAGGTGATGAAGTCGGGATTGGCAAAGCTCTTATCATAGTTTTCCGGAAGGATATCTTCGTAGAGCATGTGATTTTCGCTCGCAAGAGCGGCTGTGGGAACGTCATCGATTCCGTCCCCGAGCGTGCGGTCAAGAATGTCCGAGAGCTTTATCAGTAATTCGGATGTCTGCCTGAAAAAAGATAAAAGAGGGCCGCTTAAGGCATCCTCTTTGACTGTTTCCTTTATTCTGTCCGTAACGAGTCCGTAGCGCTCGTTCATCATTTCGTTGCCGACTTCTCTCATCGGTTCCTCCCGTCAGTTTGCAAAGCCTCCGAGCATCATGATCACGATCCATCCGAGTATCATCGCGCCGTTTAGTGATATGGCGACTATTCCCGGAGAGATGTAGACGTCGCGCTCTCTTATCGATATGATGCCGCACACGATCCCGATGATGTTGAGAAACACCGAGAAGAGTCCGACACCGCCGAAGCCCCTGTCGACACTCCCTGCGCTGCGGTAGCTTGCAAAGATCACCGCGGTAACGGCGATCGCGCATATCACTCCGATCATTATTCCCATGATGCTCATGAATGAATAATGCCGGGTCGTGAACATGAAGCTCTTCTTTTTTCGGATCTTGACAGGCTTGCCCATTTAAGCTCCGTATGTCCTGTAATACTCGTCTATCGACGCCTTGAGAGTGTCGTCGATGACGACCTTTCCCTGTACCTCGCGGTTATAAAGGTACTGCGTCACTTCCTTCATCGTAACTATGGCACCCGTCGGAAAACCGTACTTCTCCGATATCTCGGCAAGTGCGGGAAGCTTACCCGAAAGGCCTACCTCCATACGGTCGAGCGATACCATCAGGCCCACGATCGTGACATCTCCGCGCCCTTTGAGTATCGGGTATGTCTCTTCTATCGATTTGCCCGATGTCGTGACATCCTCTATCATCACGACACGGTCGCCGTCCTTAAGGTCGCTTCCGAGCATTATGCCGGCATCTCCGTGATCCTTGATCTCCTTGCGGTTCGAAGAATATCTGACCTGTTTTCCGAACAGCTCGCTGTAAGCTATCGCGGTAGTTACCGACAGCGGGATCCCTTTGTACGCGGGGCCGAACAGTACATCAAAGTCATCGCCGAATCGCTCATGGATAGCCTTTGCGTAGTACTCTCCGAGACGCTTTAAGCTGCTGCCGGTCACATATGCGCCCGCGTTCATGAAGAACGGGGACTTGCGGCCGCTCTTCAATGTGAAGTCGCCGAACTTCAGGACTTCGGATTCGACCATGAACTCGATGAATTCTTCCTTATATCTTTCCATGCTTATCCTCTTCATTAATCTATTTACGTTCGAACAATTATCACTGTCTACACTTACTAAAACAGTTTACACGAATGTCTTCCTTCATGTCGAGGACCGCGGCGCGTGATGCGTCCGCGAAGGCGTCCTCACCGTACTTCGCATACTTCTCGTTGCGGTATGCCGCG
>JAFZRD010000035.1 GCA_017620055.1 Lachnospiraceae bacterium | reverse complement strand
GATGAGTATCGTGATTATCTCCATGGAACGCAGGGACGACAGCAGGATGCTGTAGTCGCCCGTATTCTTCTTGAACTGTTTGTTGTTGAGTGCGTTAATACAGTTCTGAAGATCCGAATACAGTTCGACCGTATCCTCGTAGGATGCTTTGTACTTTTCTACATTACGTCCTCGCTTGGCGGTTATTGTATCGCCCGCGATGCGAAGATAATTCTCCGACTGGTTGATTATGTTCTGCTGCATCGCATACACAGCCGTTCCGGAATTCCTAAGATCGATCGATGACAGACCGTTTCTGTAATCCTGCTCCGCTGTATAGTAATCATTAAGAGCGGTCGTGCCTTTACTCTCCAGATACTCTCTCATCGAATTCTGAAGCATCGTCAGATCATCCGACAGATCGTTGAGGCTGACGTTTGCGACGTATATCTCATCAACCCTCTCGATCATCGTATTGATACTGATATACATGTAAATGTTAACGACAAGTATCAGGATTATCGGCACGATGAACGCGAGCAGCAGTTTCGATCTGACCGAAGCGTTATTCCATTTTCTCTTAATGGCTCCGGTCATTCCTCATCCCTCTTGTCCGCTTTTTCCTGTATCATCTCATGCGCTTTTACCTGATCGACGACTTCTATACCGACGGGAAGATACGAGTTGGTGTATCCCATATTGTTGTATTCATAAAGTGCCTGGATGCATGATTTGCCCATCTCGTTCGTGTCGACCGAGATCGTCGAGAATATGACCTGCTTGTCGACCGCATCGAGTATCGTATCGTTAGCAAAGTATCCGACTATCTGTATCTGTCCGACGAGGTTGTAATCGACAACCGCCTGATATGCGCATCTCGTGTATACGCTGTTCGCACACAGCATGATATCGGGAAGGTTCACCTTCTCGAGGAAGATGTTCCTGATCTTCTCTTCCGCACTGAATATGTCTTCTGCATCTATCCTTGTGACGACGATCTCGGGAATGACCGCTTCATCTTCTCCGTCTTCCGTACCTGACGACTCCCGAAGGTAATCTTCCATCGCCATAACTATGAGGTTTGACGCGCCTTCCGACATGTCCCCGTCAACGAGTATGTCGACCGTCGTATCGGCCATATTACCGGAGCCGACGATCTTCTCAACCTGGACGGCATACATCTGTCCGAGCTCGTAGTAGTTGAGTCCGACATAACACTGCCTGCGGGATGTCTCAACATCGTTCTGCAGAACGACAACTCCTATTCCCGAATCGGACGCCCTGTCTATGAGCTTCCTGACCCTGTCGTTTGAGCCACCCGAATATACGATACCGTCGACTTTTGAATTGACCGCGATACGAAGGAGTTCCTCGGCCGAGTTGTCGGTTCCGAGTTCCGTCTTGATATCCTCAAGATAGACGTTGTATTCTTTCGACTGTTCGTTTGCCGCGGCAAACACTTCCTGCCAGAAATCGTTCTCGGAATCCTCGGCTATGAAAGCATAATGCTTGTCATAGTCCATAGTGGATTCCTGCTCGATGTTCTGCATCGATCTTGTTATAAAACTGAAGATTATGCCGGTGATCACGGCAGCGACGATCATGATCACCGTACCGATGATCATGAACGCAAATGACCTGTTTGAATATCTGTCGGATTTTTTCATACGGTTTCGTCAAACATCTGACCCTTTACGGGTTCATCCGTATCATCATCTTTTTCGTCCGGACCTTTGTCTTCCTCATCAGTCTCCTCGTCATCCGGATCCTTCTCCTCTTCGGGATACTTCTCTCTGAACATCTCCATGAACTGCTTGCCGGTGATGCTCTCTTCGCGAAGAAGATAATCCGCGAGCTTATGGAGAAGATCAAGGTTCTCGTTCAGAAGTCTCTTTGCTTCCTCATAGGCATCGGACAGTATCCGCATTACTTCCTCATCAACCGCGGCAGCCGTCTCATCGGCACATTCCATGACCATCCTTCCGGACAGGTAACGGTCTTCCATGCTCTCAAGTTTGATAAGGCCGAACTTATCCGACATACCGAATCTTGTTACCATCGATCTTGCGATCGCAGTTGCCTTTTCTATATCGTTGCTCGCACCGTTCGTCACGGTCTCGAATATGATCTCCTCCGATGCACGTCCGGCAAGAGCCGTTACAATCTGTTCATACAGCTCGTCCTTCGACTCGAGATGCTTTTCCTCTTCGGGAACGTACCATGCGTAACCGAGAGCACCCATCGTTCTCGGAACGATCGTGATCTTCTGTATCGGGTCGGTATTCTTCTGAAGAGCAGATGCGAGCGCATGTCCGATCTCGTGATATGCGACGATCTTCCTCTCCTTCTTCGTCATGATGCGGTCCTTCTTCTCCTTACCCATCATGACTACTTCTATCGCCTCGAGAAGATCCTTCTGGTTAACGGTCTCTCTCTTACTCTTGACCGCATTGATCGCAGCCTCGTTGACCATGTTCGCAAGATCCGAACCGACAGCCCCCGCTGTTGCAAGAGCGATCTCGTCAAAGTCGACCGAATCGTCAAGGAGCACATCCTTGGAGTGAACCTTGAGCGTTTCTTTTCTTCCTTTAAGATCCGGTTTGTCAACTATGATCCTTCGGTCAAAACGTCCCGGACGAAGGAGCGCCTTATCGAGTATCTCGGGTCTGTTAGTTGCGGCAAGGATCATGATACCCTTTGCGCTGTCAAAACCGTCCATCTCCGAAAGCAGCTGGTTGAGCGTCTGCTCGCGCTCATCGTTGCCGCCGCCGTAACGGCTGTCACGTGATTTTCCGATCGCATCGATCTCATCTATGAATATGATACACGGTGCGTTCTTCTGTGCATCCTTAAAGAGGTCCCTTACCCTCGATGCACCGACACCGACATACATCTCAACAAAATCAGAACCCGCAAGCGAAAAGAACGGGACGTGTGCCTCGCCCGCAACCGCTCTTGCAAGAAGTGTCTTACCTGTTCCCGGAGGTCCGACGAGAAGCGCACCCTTAGGAAGCTTGGCACCGATCTTGACATACTTGCCGGGATTGTGAAGGAAGTCAACGACCTCCTGAAGAGACTCCTTCGCCTCATCCTGCCCCGCGACATCCTTGAACGTAACGCCGGTCTCTTTCTGGACATACATCTTGGCGTTGCTCCTGCCGACACCCATTATTCCACCGCCACCCATCCTGCGCATGAAGAAGCTGATGATGAGCCAGAAGATGAGTATCGGAAGAATATATGACAGAACGAACGAGAGGATCAT
>JAFZRD010000002.1 GCA_017620055.1 Lachnospiraceae bacterium | reverse complement strand
TCACCCCGGGCCATGACCCTAACGATTTCGAGGTCGGAAAGCGCCATGATCTTCCGATCGTCAATGTCATGAACGACGACGGTACGATCAATGAGAACGGCGGCAAGTACGAAGGGATGACTGACCTTGAAGCAAGGGCGGCGATCGTTGAGCAGCTGAAGAGCGAAGGACTCCTTGTGAAGATAGAGGATTATTCGCATAACGTCGGAACGCATGACAGATGCGGCGCGACGATACAGCCTCTCGTCAAGCAGCAGTGGTTTGTCAAGATGGACGATCTTATCAAACCCGCAAGGGAGGGAGTCGCATCGGGCGATATCAAGCTTGTTCCCGAGAGGATGGACAGGACATATTACAACTGGACCGACAACATCCGTGACTGGTGTATCAGCCGTCAGCTCTGGTGGGGACATCGTATACCCGCATATTACTGCGCCGACTGCGGTAAGATGCATGTGGCCCGCGAGGCGGTCACGAAATGTCCGGACTGCGGCTCTGCGAACATAACACAGGACGAGGATACTCTTGATACATGGTTCTCATCGGCACTCTGGCCGTTCTCAACACTCGGCTGGCCGGAGAAGACGGAGGAGCTTGATTATTTCTATCCGACCGACGTGCTCGTTACGGGGTACGATATCATATTCTTCTGGGTCATCAGGATGATCTTCTCCGGATATGAGCATATGGGTAAGAAGCCTTTCTCGACGGTTCTGTTCCACGGCCTTGTCAGGGACGGACTCGGAAGGAAGATGAGCAAGTCTCTCGGCAACGGAATAGATCCGCTTGAGGTCATAGAGAAGTACGGTGCCGATGCACTCCGCTTCACGCTCGTTACCGGAAACGCTCCGGGTAACGACATGCGCTTTACAGACGAGAGGGTCGAGGCTTCGAGAAACTTTGCGAACAAAGTATGGAACGCATCGAGGTTCATCATGATGAACATGGAAGGCAAGGATATCACAAAGCCTTCCGATGAGGATCTGTGGCCTGTAGACCGTTGGGTATTATCGAAACTTAACAAGGTCGTCAGGGAAGTCACCGACAACATGGAGAAGTATGAGCTCGGTATTGCGGTACAGAAAGTATATGATTTTATCTACGATGTTCTGTGCGACTGGTACATCGAGATGGTCAAGCCGAGACTATATAACACCGATGATGCAAAGAGTGCGAACGCGGCTCTCTTTACGATCAAGACGGTGCTGATCGATTCGCTTAAGCTCCTTCATCCGTACATGCCGTTCATAACCGAAGAGATATACTGCACGCTCACGGAAGGCGATGCCGACCGGTGCGAATCCATCATGATATCGTCATGGCCTGTATACAGGAAAGAGTGGGAATACGAAGAGGATGAGGCCGAGATCGAACTTATCAAGGAAGCGGTACGCGGCATCAGAAACATAAGGAGTGAGATGAACGTTGCTCCCGCCAAGAAAGCGAAGGTGTTCGTCGTTACGACCGATGAGAAGGTCGCTGCCGCGTTCGAGAAGGGACGTGTGTTCTTTACGAGTCTTGCGAACGCATCGAGCCTTGATATACAGAAGGATAAGACGGGCATAGCGGATGACGCGGTATCGGTCATGATCGCGAACGCAGTCATCTATATACCTTTTGAGGAACTCGTCAACATCAAAGACGAGATAGACCGACTGACAAAAGAGAAGGGCAGGCTTGCCGGAGAGATCAAGAGATGCGAGGGAATGCTCTCGAATGAGAAGTTCATCAGCAAGGCTCCGGAAGCAAAGATAAACGAAGAGAAAGAAAAACTTGAGAAGTATACTCTGCTGTACAATCAGGTGGAGGAGAGGCTTGCGACACTCGGCGCAAAATGAACGGGGAGTATGACAGATGGCTGTTGACACGACCAAATGGAAATGCAGCATATCCGATGACTGTATGAGCGCAACGGTGCTCATGACAGAGCCCAAGGCGGATGAGAGGATCACCACGGAAGATGTGGCGATGTTCCTGCGCGCCAACGGCGTTACCGCCGGATTTGTGTATTCGGAGATCGAGAAGGCGGTCAATGAGAAGACATATTACAAGGATGTCGTGGTGGCCAGAGGAAAGAGCATGGTGGAGACCGTGCCCGGCACCTACGAGTTCCTCTTCAATATGGGAGAGATCAAACATCCGACGATCAGATCCGACGGTTCCGTCGACTACCAGAGCATGAGCGTTATTCAGTCCGTCAGCCCCGGCGACGTACTTGCGGTGTATCATCCGGCGGTTCAGGGCAGCAACGGACTTGACGTCAAAAATCGTGAGATAAGGTGCAAACCCGCCAAGGAGCTTCCGGCGATCAAAGGCTCCGGATTCGATGTTTCGTTTGACGGTAATACTTATACCGCCAATATGGAAGGCAGGGTCGAGTATGATAATTTCAAGCTTCATGTGAGGGACCTTTATGAACTTAGAGGTGACCTCGATCTTGTAACGGGACGTATCGATTTTCGCGGTGACGTTATAGTTCACGGAAACGTGCGGACGGGTACGTTCATCCGCGCGACGAAGTCCGTCACCGTTGACGGATCGGTTGAAGCCGCAACGATAATGGCTGAAGGAGATATCGTTCTTAAAAAGGGAATGCAGGGAGGCGGACGCGCGAAGCTCATTTCCGGTGCCAACATATATGCGAATTTTATCGAGTTCACCGATGTTAAGGCCAAGGGTAATGTTGAAGCGAACATCATCTTGAACTCAAAGATATCCGCCGGCAAATCCGTTGTCGTCAAGGGAAAACGCGGTGCGATAATCGGAGGGATCAATTACAGCGTCGGTCATATGTCGACCGCGCAGGCCGGCAACAATGCCGAGATCAAGACGGTTGTCGCTTCGGGTATAAGCGATGAATACGATAAGCGGCATCATCTGTTAAGCGGCAAGGCAGAGAGCGCAAGAGACAGCATCAAGAAAACAAAGTTTGAGATAGAGAAGATCAGGGACGTCCGTCTGACGAACGATCCGAAGGAAGTCAAGGAAGCGAAGATCAGTCAGCTCACAAGGAGACTGAAGCGTGACGAGAGACTTCTCGAGCACGTGGAGAAGGAACTCAAAGAGATCGAAGATACGATGAGCGTCGGTGGTGAGGCTGCAGTGATTGTTGAGGATACGGTGCATCCGGGAGTGACCGTGATGATCGACAACAAAGAGCTTTCCATAAAGAACACGATGACGCACGTCAGATTTTACAGGCCCGAGGGCTCAAGCGAGATCGAGGTTAAAACGTTATGATCAATTTCGAGGAAGAACTGAAGAAGTTTCATGAGAGCATGGAGATAGAGGAGGTCGAGAGTGCGGTAAGGGAACATGAACTTACCGACATGACCGACATCATGATAGAGATGCTCAGAAGAGAAAAAGAGAACGAGAGATTATGAAATGTTATAACTGCGGCAATCGTCTTGGCCGCGAGGATTTCTGTGCATCATGCGGCGCTGATGTGAGAGTGTACAGGCGCATCTGCCACATGTCGAACATGTATTACAATGAGGGCCTTGCAAAGGCCAACGTGCGTGATATATCCGGAGCGATCATAGCTCTTAACAGAAGTCTTAAATACAACAAGAGAAATATAGATGCGAGAAATCTGCTGGGACTGTGTTACTTCGAAAGAGGTGAGGTGGTTCCGGCTCTTTCTGAGTGGATAATAAGCAAGAATTACGAGAGCAAGAAGAACATAGCGGATGAATACATCAACTATCTTCAGAGCAATCCGTCAAGACTCGATACGATCAACCAGACGATCAAGAAGTATAACCAGGCGCTCAACTACTGTTACCAGAACAGTCAGGATCTTGCGATGGTCCAGCTCAAGAAAGTCCTGTCGATCAACGAGAACCTGATAAGCGGATATCAGCTTCTTGCGCTTTTGTACATCGAGGTCAAGGATTACGAGAAAGCGAGAAGGACGCTTCTCCGTGCGATCAGGATAGACAGGAACGATATCACAACACAGAGATATTTAAAGGAGATCAATAACCTTATTACCGAGCAGGCCACGGCGGACGGCAAGGGTGGAGCGCAGGCACTCCTTCCGCAGGATATCGTGACTTACCAGAACGGGAACGATACGATAATACAGCCGGTCAATCCGAAAGAAAAGCGGGGGTTTTCAAGCATCATCAACATCGTAATAGGTCTTGTCATCGGTATCGCGATAAGCTGGTATCTGATACTGCCGCAGAAGATCACGATGGCGACACAGGAGAACGATGAGAAGTTCATGGCGGTCAGTGAGGAACTCGCATCCGAAAAAGCATCTCACCAGGAATCCGTCAAGCAGGCCGAAACGCTTGAGGCACAGAACAAGGAGCTGACAAGACAGATAGATGAACTGACCGGAACGCGCGGAGCCGCGACCGAGAACGACAGGCTTCTCAAGGCCGCGCAGATGTATCTTGAGGATCCGGCCAATTCGGATTCGGTCATGGAGGAACTCGATAACATTGGTCCCGATTATCTGTCGGATGCATCGGAGTCTTTCAGGGCGCTGTATTCCAAGATGAAGGAAGTCGCGGCCGACGATGCGCTCAAGGATTACGTTGAATCGGCCAAGGAAGCGCTCAAGACCAAAGACTACAAGAAGGCGATCGAGTACTACACGAAAGCCTGCCAGCTTGCGACTGAGAATTCGGACTATCTCATGGACCTTGCATATGCATACAGGGAGTCGGGGGACACCGACAATGCCGATGAGATATACAGACGTGTGATAAATGATTTTCCCGGAACGCAGAACGCTTCGGATGCGGCGGGTTATCTGTCGGGGCAGTAGAGTCCGGAGAGAGTGATGAAAAATAACAGTGTTATTAAACTGATAGCGGCACTCCTGATATTCGCACTTTTCATATCGTTCTGTTTCGATCTTTCAGCTGATACGATCAGGACTTCGTCGTATGCGTTTCTTGTTATATGCACGGTCGCTGTGATCGCTGTATTTCGCAAGAACCTTCCCGGTACGGCGGTGTTCTATACGGTGATCGCCGGCATGCTGATCAGGCTGACATATATTGCGTACACTCCGGTATGGTGTCGGCAGCATGATGTCATCGATTTCGGTGCGGGCGAAGGACACGCCGCATACATGGAATACATCCTGTCGCACAAGGCGCTTCCGGATTTCGACCCGAGGAGCGTGTGGGCGTTCTTCCAGCCGCCGCTTCATCATATCGTGAGCGCAGTATGGATGTGGCTCAACATCAGACTCGGTGTCAGTGAGCCCCACATGCACAAGAATGTCCAGGTGCTTCCGTTTTGCTACATGTGTATCCTGATGATATTCGTATATGCGATATGCAGGGAGCTCAATATGAAGAAGGCGGGAACGCTCGTTACGATGCTTCTTGTATCGGCTCATCCGATATACATACTCATGTCAGGAAGCATTAACAACGACGCGCTGTCGGTAATGCTGACCGTGATCGCACTCTACGTTGCGATACTGTGGTACATGTATCCGACTACCGGCAAGATCGTGCTCCTTGCGATTACGATCGGTCTTGCGATGTCTGCGAAGATGTCCGCGGCTCTTCTCGCTTTTCCCGTGGGAGCGATGATGCTTTACAAGATCATCATTGATACGGGCCGCTTTAAGGATAAGGCAAAGATCATATCATACATACTCGAACTCATACCTTTTGCCATTGTGGTTGTCCCGCTCGGTCTGTGGTGGCCGGTGCGCAATAAGATGCTGTTCGGGATGCCGATGGGATATATTCCCGAGGTCGGCGAAGATGTCGCCGGAGTAGGTATGATATCAAGACTGTTTGATGTGCGGACCGCATCGCCTTTTCTGTACATGAAGTCAAACGGCTTCGCATATGATGAATACAATCTTATACTTGCGACACTGAAGTCGTCGCTGTTCGGTGAAGGTGCTTTTGCAAACATATCACCGGTGCTGACGGTCGCGGGATGGGTGCTTCTGATACTTGCTGTTATCACCGTGGTCGTGAAGATCATTGCAGCCATCGGTATATGCACTTCCTCGGAGGCGGGTCCCGACACGGGGATCAAGGTACTGCTTGGTGTTTCGGTCGCGGCATTTATCATCGGGTATGTCGCGTTCGCACTCGGGGGCGGGAATCTTTCCGCTATGGATATGAGGTATTCGGCGGCGGTCGTATCGGTTGCGGCCGTGTTTGCGGGACTGATGTATGACAGGCTCGGGGTTCTCGGAAGAGGAAGGATCCGGAGCGTGATGATGACAGCGTCTGTTCTGTTCGCGGCATCTGCCGTGACGTTTTTCATACTTGTGGGGCTGTATACTTAAACTGCATGCGTTCATAAAGGAGACATGACATGGGTGGATTTTTCGGAGTTGCTTCAAAGAAAGACTGTGTATGGGATCTGTTCTTCGGGACCGATTATCATTCGCATCTCGGCACGCGCCGCGCGGGAATGACCGTATACGGTGAGAAGGGATTTGACCGTGCGATCCACAACATAACCAATTCTCCGTTTCGTACCAAGTTCGACAGGGATGTCACGGAACTTAAAGGTAACCTCGGTATCGGCTGTATATCCGATTACGAGCCGCAGCCCCTGCTCATCCAGTCGCACCTCGGAACATATGCGATCACGACTGTCGGACGTATCGACAATCTCGATGATCTTGTTGCCGAAGTGTTAAAAGGCCGTACGCAGTTTTTGGCAATGAGCGGCAGCAACATCAACCCGACGGAGCTTGCAGCGTGTCTGATCAACCAGAAGGATTCGTTTGTCGAAGGCATACGTTATGTCCAGGAAAAAGTCGAGGGATCGCTGACTCTCATGATCATGACGACCGAAGGCATATACGCGGCCCGCGATATGTTCGGAAGAACGCCGGTCATGATAGGCAAAAAAGATGACAGTTTCTGTGTCTCTTTCGAGAGCTTCGCATATATCAATCTCGGATATACCGATGCGAAGGAACTCGGACCCGGTGAGATAGTCTATGTCACACCCGACGGGTTCGAGACCGTATCACCCGCCGGAACTGTAATGAAGATATGTACGTTCCTGTGGATATATTACGGATACCCCAATTCGACATACGAAGGTGTCAACGTTGAGGATATGAGATACAACTGCGGAGCAATGCTCGCGGGACGTGACGATGTTCATCCGGATATCGTTGCCGGCGTTCCGGATTCAGGTATCGCGCATGCTATCGGATATGCAAACAAATCCGGTATCCCGTTCGCAAGACCGTTCATCAAATATACTCCTACCTGGCCGAGATCTTTCATGCCGACCGATCAGAGCATGAGAAATCTGATCGCCCACATGAAGCTCATTCCGGTCGATATACTTATAAGGGAAAAATCACTTCTTCTGATCGATGACTCGATAGTCCGGGGAACGCAGCTTCGGGAGACGACCGAGTTCCTGTACAGTAGCGGTGCCCGCGAAGTGCACGTTCGACCCGCATGTCCGCCTCTTTTGTACGGATGCAAGTTCTTAAACTTCTCGAGATCGAATTCCGAATACGATCTGATCACGAGACGCGTCATAAGGGAGAGAGAAGGAGAGAATGTTTCGGAAGAAGTGCTTGCGGATTACGCGGATCCCGACAGCACGAATTACAGCGAGATGCTCGAGGAGATAAGAAAACAGCTCGGATTCACATCCCTGCGGTTCCACCGCCTTGACGATATGGTGAAGTCCGTCGGGATAGACAAATCAAAGCTCTGCACATACTGCTGGGATAAGCAGGGTGACTGCAGCGCATGCGGGAAGTGTAAGAAATAGTCTGCGCACAAAGACGATCAGGAAACGGTGTCGCGGCGTTTTCCGACGATCCCCATGACCTTGACGATGATCGGACCGAACACATAACATGATATGATCTCGCCGGCACCTACGGAGAAAGCCATGAGGGCGAGTACCGAGAGCCTTGCCGTTGCGGATCCCATGCTGACAATGCCGTATCCGTAGTATAGTACGAACGGGATCACGAGCGCGTTTACGAGAACAGTCGGGATCGGTATGAGAAGACTGTGAAGGATACTCAGCGAGTTGCCGTATTTTCTCTTGAGGCTCTTTGTGATCGGAAGAGTCAGAAGAACGGCGATCACCGTTGCGAGTGTTCCGAACACGGTATCGATCCATGAACCGCCGAACAGATTCGTGATAAAGCACCCCACGCATACACCCCATGCTCCCGCGGGTGTAAAGAATATCGTCATGCAAAGTGCTTCGGCGACCCTGCACTGGATCTCAAGATATGAGAACTGGTATGTGAGAAGCGAGAGCACAACATAGAGTCCCGCTATTATCGCACCCTGGGTCAGATGCTGAGTTGTCAGTTTCGTCCTGTTGTTGTCGGTCATGATAGTTTCTCCTGATAAATAAATGAGTCTGTCCGGTGTGCGACAGTTCATCATTCTATCATACGGAGTGATAAATATACAAACATAATTTCAGACAGGAGGATCACAAAATGGAAAAAAGCGAACTTCTCAAGATGTTAAAGGCGGAGATTACGGACAAGGTTGATGCCGCTACGATCGAAAAACTCAAAGCTTCCAAGTCAAAGAAGGAGGCCCTTTCGATACTGGAGGGACTCTCCATTGATCTTAACGACGAAATGTTGTCCGCTGTAGCCGGCGGCGAAGATGTCGACGAGCGGTTGCAGAAATGGTGCATTGACAAGGACTGTGATGGTCTGTGGTGCCCCGGTTTCATTTGATCGAAGGTTTGATGATCATTGTAATTCGGAGTGATTTACATTATAATAGTTTGGTATATTTTTTAGGCGGGACGGGGGAACAAGATGCCTGATTTTTCTAATTCATGTATGAACATCCTTACATATGCCGGGATATCCGACGCCGACAAGACCAAGATCTGCCAGAAGATCAACACTTTTGCGGCCATGTCGGACCAGGGCGCATCGGACGATGCGGCCAGAAGGCTTCGCAAGGAACTCACATCATATTATTACGATATTTATAAACTGGCATTTTTCAAGTCACTTCAGGATCAGACGATCCCCGACGAAGTGATGATGTTCTTCACGTTCGGATATATCGACGAGAAGCTTGCCGGAGCCGAGAACACACAGATGCTCTGTGATGCGGTGCATTCCATCGGCCTCGATCCGGAGATGAGGGTATTCACGTTCTATCAGTGGCTCCGTCTTATTTACAACTGCAAGAAAGATCCTTCTGTCAATGATTTTTCGACCGATTACATCACGACACTGCGCAAGCAGAGAAGAGAAGGATCGATCACCGAGCAGGAGGAGAGAGAGGCGCTGACGGACGGCAGGGCACGTGTCATCTTCGAGATAGACAACATGTTCAAGTCGGCTAACCGTATGATGAGCGCACGTATCACGACGTTCGTTCCTTTCTTCTCGGAACAGGCTCTTACAAGACCGCTCGACAAGTCGATACTCAGCTTTGATGTGATACATAAAACGATCAACGTCATAAGGGCGATCGATTATTCGCTGTTCTTCAGGCAGACCGTCTTCACGGCGCCGGAGCTCGGACTCGACAAGGCGTTTATCCAGGTCGAGATACTTCCCGACGTGATCCTGATGCCGGTCGTCGGAACGAGAGCCGCGATGTGGCAGGAGATAACCGGCGCAAAACGTACCACACCCGGAAGATTCCTTCTTCCCGTTGCGGAGGAGGAGGACCTTTCAAAGGTCGTTATAAACCTTTGCGGAGAATTCCGCTGGGAGCTGTGCAAGAGGATACAGGGCGCGAGATGGAACGACCTTTCCGAACGCAGCCTTACGAGCGACTATGTCGACTATATCGATACCTACCGGAAAAATCACGAGCTCAGCCAGGAGGCCAAGGAGAGGATCAAGTCCGCCATGGCAAAGCACAGGAACAGCTACAAGGAGATGTTTGTCGCCGACTATGCCACATACATCCAGTATGAGAGTTCGGGTGCCCTCCGGCACAATAAAGTCGTCAGGTTCATACTGTTCAATTACTGTCCGTTCTCAAAGGTGATACGGACCGGTGCGATATCGACCAACCCGCAGTACACACAGCTGATCGAAAGGTATGAGCACAAGACCGCGCATGACCTTCATCTGTTTGACATAGCGTGCGGAAGGATAGAAAAAGCGGGACATGAGATACCCGCGGAACTTGCAGCCCACAAGGCTTATTTGGGAGCTTAATATGAGCGAAGAAAAATCCAGAAATTTCATAGAATCGATCATAGACAATGACCTTGAAGAGGGAGTGTATGACAGCGTACACACGCGTTTTCCTCCCGAACCGAACGGTTATCTTCATATCGGACATGCCAAGGCGATACTCGTCAATTACGGACTTGCAAAGGAATACGGCGGCAAGTTCAATTTAAGGTTTGATGATACGAATCCGACCAAGGAGAAGACGGAGTTCGTCGAATCGATCAAGGAAGACGTGAAGTGGCTCGGGGCCGACTGGGAAGACAGGCTCTTCTTTGCGTCGGATTATTTTGATCAGATGTATGAAGCCGCGGTAAAGCTCATCAAAAAGGGCAAGGCTTTCGTCTGTGATCTTACTGCTGACGAGATAAGGGAGTACCGCGGTTCGTTCGATACTCCGGGCAAGAACAGCCCTTACAGGGACAGGAGTGTTGAGGAGAACCTCGAACTCTTCGAGAACATGAAGAACGGCAAATATGCCGACGGCGAGAAGGTGCTTCGCGCCAAGATAGATATGGCGAGCCCCAACATCAACATGAGGGATCCGGTCATATACAGGGTCGCGCACATGACCCATCACAATACGGGTGACAAATGGTGCATCTACCCGATGTATGATTTTGCTCATCCGATCGAGGATGCGATAGAAGGCGTTACGCATTCATGCTGCACGCTCGAATTCGAAGACCACAGACCGCTCTACGACTGGGTCGTTAAGGAACTCGAATATCCTCAGCCTCCCAAGCAGATCGAATTTGCGAAGATGTATCTGACCAATGTCGTTACCGGCAAGAGATATATCAAGAAGCTTGTCGAGGAAGGCATCGTGGACGGATGGGACGATCCGAGGCTTGTCAGTATCGCAGCACTTCGCCGTCGCGGATTCACACCCGAATCCATTCAGAAGTTCGTTGAACTGTGCGGCGTATCAAAGAGCCAGTCATCGGCCGATTATGCGATGCTCGAGTACTGCATAAGAGAAGACCTGAAAATGTCGCGTCCGCGTGTCATGGCGGCGCTCGATCCGATAAAGCTCGTCATAGATAATTATCCCGAAGGCGAGACGGAATACTTCGATATTCCGAACAACCTTGAGAACGAATCTCTCGGATCGAGGAAGGTTCCGTTCTCACGCGAGCTTTTCATTGAACGTGATGATTTTATGGCGGAGCCCGTGAAGAAATATTTCAGGCTCTTCCCGGGTAACGAAGTGCGTCTCATGAACGCATATTTCGTAACATGTACTTCATACGAAACGGATGATCAGGGTAACGTTACGGTAGTGCACTGCACGTACGATCCCGAGACAAGACAGGACGGAAGAGAAGTAGACCGCAAAGTCAAGGGCACCATACACTGGGTCAACGCCCCCACCGCTTTTACCGCAACGGTAAGGTTATACGAGAATCTTATCGATGAGGAAAAAGGAGTGTATAATGAGGACGGAAGTCTCAATCTCAATCCCGATTCGCTGACCATAATCGAGGGATGCGTGATGGAGCCTTCACTTGCCGATGCGAAAGCATACGAATCGTTCCAGTTTGTGAGGAACGGATTCTTCTGTGTCGACTATAAGGATTCGAAACCGGGATGTCCGGTGTTCAACAGAGTGGTATCACTTAAGAGCAGCTTCAAGCTGCCCGATCAGAATAAACAGTAATATTTCGGAGGTTACAGATGGGTTTATTGGATGGATTGTCAAGCCTCGGACTTGGCAAGCTTGAGAAGGCGGAGATCTTTGAAGAGGAGAAGAAGCCGGCGCCCAAGCCGGTGGAGAAGCCGAAGGTAGAAGCGCCTTTTGACGAGAATGACGTGCTGTTCGACAAGTCGGCGGAGTGCCCGATATGCGGCAAGGGATTTTCTTACAGGGCCGTCAGGACCGGTAAGGCAAGGCTGCTGTCGCAGGATCAGGACCTTCGCCCGAAGTACGACAAGTTCGATCCCGGTAAATACGATGTGGTCGTATGCCCCTACTGCGGCTATGCGACGCTGACAAGATACTTCACATCGCTTCCCGCGGCACAGGTCAAGCTCATAAAGGAAGGTATAGTAGGCAAGGTTCACGGGGTTGCAAACAACCCGATCATATCATATGATGATGCCATCCAGAGATACCAGCTCGCGCTTGCGTCATCCATCGTCAAGCGCGCAAAGGACAGCGAGAAAGCGTATGTCTGCCTGAAGATGGCGTGGGTCATCAGAGGCAAGAGCGAGACGCTTCCCGCAGATACACCGGACCGCGATGCGGCACTGGCCGACCTTAGGAAGGATGAGGACGAGGCACTCAAGACCGCGTACGAAGGTTTTGTGAATGCCCGTCAGAAGGAGAGCTTCCCGATCGCCGGGATGGACGAGATCACGATAGATTATCTTCTCGCCGTGCTCGCTTCAAGATTCGGACAGTTTGATGTCGCACAGAAGATGATCGCGTCGATACTCCTGAGTAAGACCGCAAACAGCAGGATCAAGGATCGTGCAAGAGATCTTAAGGAACAGGTTCTTAGTGATATGAAAGCGAAAGGAGAACTATAATGAAGGGATTTGGAAAGTTTATTACATTTGTAGGTGTTACCGGAGCTGCTCTTGCGGGATTGTGGTATTTCTGCGAGATGAACAAAGACAAGTGCGAATGTTCATGTGACGGTGACGAAGGATCTGCAGACAATAAAGCAGGTGAGAGAAGTTATGTGTCTCTCGACCCCGAGATAAAGGATGCGGCTGAGAACATCAAGGAGAGCGTTGCCGACGGCAAGGATACGCTCAAGAAGGCTGTAAAATCAGCTGCACAGGATATCATGGCCAAGGCCGAGGACGCAGCAAAGGGCGTTGGTCTTGTGAAGGACGGCAAGAAGCCGAGTGATTTCGAATTCGAGGATTTCGACAAGGCAGCCAAGAAAGCCAAGAAGGCAGTCTCAAAGGCAGCCGACGAAGTTACGGATGCAGTCAAAGATGCTGCATCGCACATTGATATCCAGTAAGATACAACCGAATCGCAAGCCAAAAGTGGCAGGCCTCCTGCCACTTTTTTTGACGTTCTTCGTCGCTTCTTCCTTATTCTTTACGGCGTGCCGGGGAGACAGGCTTCCGACCGAGATAGTGCTGACGTCTGATTTTCTCGACGGTGAAGTGTTCAGGCTCGAAGGGTACCCCTGCATGCAGAATGAGCTGATGGTCTACCTCGCGAACTCGGAAAATCAATACAGTAACGTTTTCGGTAACCGGATATGGTCCGTGCCGGTCGGGGACGGTACTCTTGAGGATTCATACAAGGATAACATACTTGCCAGGATCGCGCAGATCAAGACGATGAACATACTCGCCGCCGAGCGAGGTGTCACTCTTGACGAGGATGATGAGGCAAAATGCAGTGCGGCTGCGAGGGAATATTACGAATCGCTCACTCCGGCCGAGAGGGATTACCTCGGAGTTGACAGGGATGTGATCGAAAAGCTTTACAGGGAGTTTGCAACTGCAACACGGCTTTATGAGTCGATCACGGAAGAGGTCAATCCCGAGATAAGCGACGATGAGGCAAGGACGATAACCGTCAGGACAATACTCATCAAGACGTACAGCACAGATCAGAACGGCATCAGGCACGAATATTCGGACGAGGAGAAGAAGGCGGCTCTGGCAAAGATCGCGCAGATCCGGCAGAAGCTCGACGAGGGTGTCGCGTTCGAGGTACTCGCGGCGGATTATAACGAGGACTCGAAGAGCGAATACAGCTTCGGCCGAGGCATCATGCCGAAGGAATTCGAGGAAGCTGCGTTCAACCTCGGCGTTGGCGAGGTCAGCGACATAGTCGAGACTGAATACGGCTACCACCTGATATACTGCGTCACAACTTTTAATCCCGACGAGACGGATGCCAACAAGCTCAAGATCGTCGAGAAGCGCAAGCAGGAGGCATTCGATGAGGTCTACAACAATTTCGTGAAGACGCTTACCTCCAATCTGAACAAGCCGCTTTACGACAGTATACATTACGACTCCGGCGGGACCGTTGAAACCACGAGCTTTTTTGAAGTCTACGATAAATATTTCACGATTGTTAGCACTCAACCCGATTGAGTGCTAAATTTTTCTTGACATGGCATATCGCCCGCGTTATTATTCTTGTGAACGAAGCGGAATAAGGGAAGCGGCAAATTGTTTCCGAGAAAACCTTGTGAAGGCGTCTGCGCTTGACGAGGTTTTTTCGAGTCTAGCGTCAGTTACGACGGAACAGGAGCGAGAGCGCGTTTTCGAGGAAATATATTTGACGCTGACTGTAGAATAGAATAAAGAAAAGAGGTAAGTAACATGGCAAAAACAGGCAGTTTAACGATCAACAGCGAAAACATCTTCCCGATAATCAAGAAGTGGATGTACAGCGACCACGATATATTCGCGCGTGAACTTGTAAGTAACGGCTGTGACGCGATCACCAAGCTCAAGAAGCTCGACGTGATCGGCCAGTACAGCATTCCCGACGGCCGTGACATGGAGATCAGGATCGTCGTCGATCCCGATAACAAGAAGGTATCATTCACCGATACGGGTCTCGGAATGGACGCCGACGAGGTCGAAGAGTACATCACTCAGATCGCGTTCTCGGGCGCTACGGCATTTCTCGAGAAGTACAAGGACAAGACCAATGACGATCAGATAATCGGTCACTTCGGTCTCGGATTTTACTCGGCATTCATGGTAGCCGACGAGGTTCACATCGACACTCTCTCATACAAAGAGGGCGCCAAGGCCGTTCACTGGGAATGTGACGGCGGTACGGAATACACGATGGATGAAGGCGACCGTGATACGGTAGGTACTACGATCACTCTGTTCCTCAATGAGGATTCCCTTGAATTCTGTAACGAATACAGGATGAGGGAGGTACTGAAGAAGTACTGTTCATTCATGCCCACACCGATCTTCCTCGTAAAGGAAGGCGCGGAGACGCAGTATGAGAACGTGCCCGTTGACGAGCTTACCGACAAGGATACGGTCATCGAGAAGTTCACCGAAGAAGCCAAGTACGAGGAAGTTGAAAAGGACGGCAAGAAGGAGAAGAAAGAAAAGACTCCCGCACGCGAGATGGCCAAGATCGTAAAGAGGGAAGTTCCGATCAACGATCCGAATCCCCTGTGGGCAAAGCATCCGAGCGACTGCACGAAAGAGGAGTATCTCGAGTTCTACCGCAAAGTGTTCATGGATTACAAGGAGCCGCTCTTCTGGATCCACCTTAACATGGACTACCCGTTCAACCTCAAGGGTATACTCTATTTCCCGAAGATCAACATGGAATACGAGTCGATCGAGGGCGTCATCAAACTGTACAATAACCAGGTGTTCATCGCGGATAACATCAAAGAGGTCATCCCCGAATTCCTGATGCTCCTTAAGGGTGTCATCGACTGTCCGGACCTTCCGCTCAACGTATCAAGATCGGCGCTCCAGAACGACGGTTTCGTTAACAAGATCAGCGACTACATCTCGAAGAAGGTTGCCGACAAGCTTGCCGGAATGTGCAAGACCGAGAAGGAAGACTACGAGAAATACTGGGATGACATCAGCCCGTTCATCAAGTACGGGTGCCTTAAAGACGACAAGTTCTGTGAGAAGATGACCGACTACATCCTCTTCAAGGACATCGACGGCAAGTATATGACACTTCCGGAATGCCTTGAACTTCCCGAGAAGAAGGAGGCGGAAGAGGCCACCGACGAGAACGGAGAGAAGGTTGAAGCCGAAGTTGTCGAGGATGAAAAATCATCGGATGAGGCAGCTGCGGACGATAAGAAGGATGACGGCAAGGATAAGGACAAGGTCAGAAAGACCGTGTACTACGTTACCGACATGCAGCAGCAGAGCCAGTATGTCAACATGTTCCGTGAGCAGGGAATGGATGCGGTCGTTCTGACTCACAACATCGACCAGCCGTTCATCAACCAGCTCGAATCCAAGATGGAAGACGTCAAGTTCATGAGGATCGATGCTGACATCACGGACTCTTCGAAAGAGGACCTTAACAAGAAGGATAAGAAGAAGAACGAGAAGGATGCCAAGGATCTTGCGGATCTCTTCAAGAAGGCTGTCGGAAACGACAAGCTCACCGTCAAGGTCGAGACGCTCAAGAACGAGAGCATCTCATCGGTACTCACGGTATCCGAGGAATCACGCCGTATGCAGGATATGATGAAGATGTACGCTGCAGGCGGAATGGATATGGGCATGTTCGGAAACGAAGGCGAGACGCTCGTTCTCAACAGCAGCAACGCACTTGTCAAATATCTGCTCAAGAACCGTGAATCCGAAGATGCGACGATGTTCGCGGCACAGCTGTACGATCTTGCGGTGCTCTCGAACAGGCCGCTGTCGGCTGAGGCGATGACGAAGTTTGTGGCGCGCAGCAACGATATAATGTTGAAGCTCGCACAGTGATACACGATTAACTATAGGGCCGGACTCTAAGATATTTCCTCGAAAACGCGCTCGCGCTCCTGTTCAAGCGTAGCTGACGCTAGGCTCGAAAAGACCTCGCCAAGCGCAGACCCTTTCACAGGGTATTTCGAGAAAACACTTAGAGCCCGACCCTTTTTTGACGCGGGGAATGATTCTTCGCGTCTTTTTAGTGTCTGGCAAAAGAAAAATAACAATATATAGTGTTATGACAGTCTCTTTGTGGTAAAATAACTATGTATGTGTGTTATCATCGGGAGACGATATGGATAAGAGCATCTTATATCTGCAGGCCAATGAGCGGATAGCGAACAACTTAAAAGGCAGGTTCAACGATGAGGGCATTGAGTTCATCCACGCCGAATCCGCCGCGCAGGTTTTCGAACTCCTCAAGGAAAGGGAGTTCTACCTGATACTTTCCGACGGCTTCATCCCGGACATGAGGGTACATGATTTTGTCCAGAAATGTGCAAGGGCGTACCCGGATGTGCTCCTTAACGTGTGCATGGATCTGACCGATCCGAAGTATGTGCCGACCATCGTGAACGAGGAGTGTGTCCGCAAGGTCTTCCTGCCTCCGTGGAACATAGAGGATATCGTCGAAGGCGTGAAGGCGTCGATCGACGAGGCGTATATACACCGCGATCTTGTCAGAAGGATCCATGAACTGAAGAATGACGAGAAGGTGTTCGAGGAGACGCTCGAGCATCTCAAGGTATCGCTTCTTCGCCAGCAGTACAGCTATAACAAGATCGCACCGTTCTTCAACCGCGTCCTAGATGCGTTCTTAAAGCGCAGGCCGCTTGAAGAAGCATATGTTAACTTCGTCAAGAGATCGTGTGACAAGATGCTGCGCCTTCAGACGACCGCGTATTTTAAGGTCACCGATCTTAAGAACATCATAGAAGAGAACATGAAAGAGGCGCTGAAGAAGAACGACGGCGTCGAGATCAAAGAGGTCAAGAGCTGCCTGTACGGAGATGTCCCCAGATTTGCCATGGCTGACCTGACATTCGCACTCTGGGTGCTTGCGGTCGCGGAGAGCTACAAGTGCGATAAGGCAACGCTTGAGGTGGACAGCAGATACGTCACGAGCAGGAAATGCGAATACAGGCTTACCGTGAGCGGTACGAAGAAGGCAGACCTTCCCGTTGACATACAGGTATATATCGCGAACATTCTCGGGAACATAGTAGACGAATACCAGAAGTATGATTCGCCCGGCGGGTGGACATACGAATTGCGGATAACCTTATAATTTGGTACAATAACAGTTTGGTGGAAGATATATGAACTACGGAAGAAGAGGGATCAAAAAACGCCAGAAGGCGATGAATTCTCCGTCGACGAAGGTCGGCAAGTTCTTCGGGGTGAGCATTTTCGTGCTCGCCACGTTTTGTGCTGTCTGCGTCGGAGTTGCCGGACTGTGCATCGGCGTGGGACTGTTCATGGGTGTCGTTGACACGGCTCCCGATATTTCGAACGTGGATGTTGCGCCTGCGGGCTATTCGACGACCGTTTATGACAGCGAAGGCAATCAGCTGACTAAGCTTGTCGCCGAGAATTCCAACCGTGTATATGTCAAGCTCGACAAGATCCCGCTCGACATGCAGCACGCGTTCGTTGCGATCGAGGATGAGCGATTTTACACCCATAACGGTATTGATATAAAGGGTATCATGCGTGCGGGCGTCAAGGCCCTCAGCGGTAATCTTCATCAGGGTGCTTCAACGATCACGCAGCAGCTTCTCAAGAATAACGTGTTCACATCATGGACCGAAGAGAGCAGCATGATCGACAAGTTCAAGCGTAAATTCCAGGAGCAGTATTGTGCGGTCCAGCTCGAGAAGCAGATGAGCAAGGACCAGATACTCGAGAACTACCTCAACACCATCAACCTCGGGCAGGGAACACTCGGAGTCCAGGCTGCGTCCCAGAGATACTTCGGTAAGAATGTATCCGAGCTCAACATTTCCGAGAGTGCGGTCATTGCATGTATCACGCAGAACCCGTCCAAGTGGAACCCGATATCGCATCCCGACAACAACGCGAAGAG
>JAFZRD010000223.1 GCA_017620055.1 Lachnospiraceae bacterium | reverse complement strand
AGTCTACCCCTCTCCAATTGAAGATGGATTTGCCGGTCGACATTTTTGTGAGGAATGTGCTGTAAACGTTATTTCGAATATCGAATATCAGTCGAGGTTCATATTTGATCCTTAACTCGTATGCTTCTCCGTCCAACTCGGGGTCCAGATGCTCCCTTATCAGAGACTCCGTATCCCCGCTGTCTTTATACTCATCGGGTTCGTATACCCATATTATGAACGGTCCCCCGTTGATCGCTCTACCGAGATATGCCCAGTCGCAAAACAGTGTCAACAACATAACTTCACGCGGTCTTGCGGCAAAAATGTTCTGCGGCAGAGCATATTCTTCCCCGTTTCCGGTTTCGTTATCCGATGATCCGGCCGATAATTGATCCGTTGATCCGACCGGTGATCCTTCTGTTGATTCATCCGGTAACCCGTCCGTTGGTCCCGGTGATTCCGATGATTCCGGGGATAATTGTCCTACGATCAGCTCGATGCGATCGCCATCAATATCGACTGTCAGATCTTCGCCCGCGCTGACATCTCTTTCAAGCTGCTCTCCAGTGACAGGATGTGTGGCGACAACGTGGACGATTCCGCTCATGACTTCCAAACGGTCCTTCCCGTCCTCATAGAATATATGACCGGATGTCCCGCGGATACCGACGACCATCGTGTTTGTATGAAAGTTCAATGACTCGTTATTCTTAAGTTTTCTGGTGACCTCAAAATACAGATCTCCCTCGGCAAGAGTAAGATCGAGTTTCCTGCCTTTCTTAACTATCTCTATGCGACTGTTCGGGATGACCGTAACGATCTTCGAGTTGTCCAGACCTATCCTGACAATACCGGTATCACTCGTACACAGCACGTCTCCACTCTTCAGCCTCTGACCCTCGAGAGGTGTTTTGACGGTCCCTTTCTCTTCAAGCGTCACCTCCCCCTCGATGCTCTCGATACGCATGGTGGTGGCACGATTCATCATCGCGGCAAGAAACATGATGAGGGTGATGAAAGCGATAACGATCGCCGAGACGATAATGATCTTCTTCTCAAGCGCCTTATTGCCGTCAGGTATTTTGTTTTTTTGCCCTTTCTTTTGCTTCATCGCAATATCAGACTACGGAGGATACTCAGGGCTTTGAAGATCGCCCCGTCATACGGAGCAAATACAACCGGATCCGATCTCAGATACAACATCCTAACGATGTATACCGTCAGAAAAGCCGCATAGTTTGCAAAAGCGTATGCTTTAATGATCGCATCCTCATGCCTGACGGTGATCCCGTTTCTCTTCAAATACGCACGAAGAACATAAAGCAATACAAAGATCATCGGAAGCGGCCAGAGAGGATGGAAAAAAGTTGCATGTGCAGGATCAAAATGAAGGAGCTCGATATAAGCCCTTGTCATTCCGCATCCCGGACATGATATCCCCGTAAAAAACCTAATAGGGCAGCCGATACCCGCGACATGCAGGAATACGTAAAACAGCACAACAGACAGAAACGCAGCCGCCTTATCCAGAACAATTCTCACGTTAGCGGACACAGTCATTCTCAGGCATAACCTCCCAGCCCGTTTTCACGGTTATAAAGCATACAAATACGGTTCGTATTGGTGATAAGGATGTTCATGGCAATATAAGGTCCGATGAAACAGAGACACATACCGAATATGTGCCACAGCAGTATAGTTGTCCCGTTCTGCTGGAAATACAATCCGTAACGCACGGAATTCTCGGCAAGCCGGTTGGCCAGTTTGTATTTCCATATGAGCGGATATATTCCGCATGTGATCATGGAGAGCAGTATGAAAGCGAGAAGTCCGCTCGTCTTCTGGCCGTCCCCGCTGCAGGCAACGTTGACATCTTTGGCCATTTTGTAAAGGAAATACGCCCCGTAAATCCCAAGCGTGAGCGTGTTAAAGATAAGATACAGAAACAGACTCCTGTCGGTTTTCAAAGGTTTTCCCGGATCATAATCATCCGGATCATCCATCAGTTCATTTCTTATGTTATCGAATTTCTCACCGATCCTGCTTCTTGCCGGAGCCGGTACTCCCACGGTCTTGGCCCTCATTGGAAGAGCTTTCTTGACAACTTTTGGCTTCGGTTTCTCTTCGACCTCTTCTATTTCTTCGATCTCTTCGTATTCGTCGTCAACTGTTTCTACAGCAGTAACCTCTGCATCATATTCGGTCGTCTCGTCCGTCTCGTCGGTAACGACTTCATATTGTTCAACTGCATCTGTTTCGGCCGCAGTCGTATCATTTGCGCTCTTCACGGTCTGAACGACCAGATCGTCCCTTTGCATCTCGGTCAGCAGATTATATTCTCTCGTGGATACACCGAGCGGCACGTAGGTTGTTCCGCATCTCATACACTTCCCGTCATCGGCTTCAACCACATCCGTATACCTGCATTTGGGACAAACATAAACATACATAATCTTACCCTCTCCTTGTCAAATGTTTATCTGCGTTCATGACAACTGCCGACTGCGAACCAGAAGACCGGCGCACATATCTGAAAAGCAAGCATATTCGATCCGATCGACTGCAGTAACCCCACTATGATGATCCCGACCGGAACATAGTATCTCCTGATATCGCGAAATCCTTTTTGAAGCGACAACACGAGAAGATACGCAAAGAGCGAAAATCCCACGACGCCATTCTCACAATACAGCTTAACGAGTCCTCCGTCCGCGATCACATGGGCGTCCTCAAGCCCCAGAGCTCTGTGGCCGTTGGCCCCAAGACCGTTTCCGATCCATGAACTGTACATGTTGTTGACCGCTGCGACCCACTGT
>JAFZRD010000222.1 GCA_017620055.1 Lachnospiraceae bacterium | reverse complement strand
CACAAAAGCTCTCATCCATTCCGGTGGTTATTACCGCGAGGCCACACCTGTTCCCATCCCGAACACAGAAGTTAAGCTCGCTGGTGCCGACAATACTCGGCTGGCAACGGCCCGGGAAGATAGGTTGCTGCCGGATTTAATTCCTCAATAGCTCAGCCGGTAGAGCGTTCGGCTGTTAACCGAAATGTCGCAGGTTCGAGTCCTGCTTGGGGAGCCAAAGAGACCTGAGTTTAGCTCAGGTCTTTTTTGTTGCTTATTTTTATTAGTGTCAACAATAATTTATTTTTGTCGGCTGCCTAAAGTTACCTAAATGTCAAAACGCACACTTTTTTCGTTACAAGTTTGTGCATACATTTGATTTTCGCTCCTTTATATATTTTTCATTTTTTATTTACTATCCATTTTGTCAAATCGGTGTTAGAATTATCGCAAGGAGTGAATAGAAATGGCTAGAATCGATTCTCTCAGAGCAAAAATAAATAAGTATGCGTCGAAGGGTAAACTCGACGGACTTATTAAACTGTCAAACGATCCTGACGATGATGTTCGCATGGCTGTCGCTATCGCGATGGGCCAGATCCCTACTTATGAGAGCGGTATGGCTCTGATTCCGCTTATGCGCGACCCGTCACCTATGGTAAGAGCTTCTGCTGCAACTGCAGCGGCTGATATCAATGCGAAGCATTGCCTCGAGTATGTTAAGAAGCTCGCTTTCGGCGACTCTGATCCGAACGTAAGGCTTACTGCAAAGGCTGCTTTTGATGTACTTAAGGATCAGGTAGTCTGATATCTCACTGACAACGTAGTATCTGATGTATTGCCGGTTCACGCCGGCATACTTTTTGTAAAAGGATAAAGGATAGAAAAGGAGAATACTCACTATGCCACACGGAGGCGGAGGCGGTTCTGCAGGCGGCGGATTCCACGGCGGTTCACACGGCGGTTCCGGAAGCGGACCTCATATCTCGCACACATATTATCGCGGAGCAAAGAGGTACCGTTACCTTAAGAGCAACGGTCAGTACGATTATGTTTACATGGACAAGGTCCCGGGCAAATCCGAGAAGTCATCTCTGATCGGAATGTACGGATTCTTCATTGCGATAATACTGTTCATAGCAATAGCAATGACAATAAGCATCGTGAACCCGCCTAACAAACTCAGAGGTCACTATGAATCACCGGAGTCTCATATCTCGGGTTATTCGTATCTGGATAACACAGATGAACTTGAAGAGGCACTCGTAAGATTTGAGGATACTACCGGCATATGTCCGATCGTATATTGTACTTACAATGACGACTGGACTACTTACCGCAAACTGGAAGACTATGCATACGATCTCTACGTGGATAACTACAGCGATGAAGAACACTTCATGCTGGTCTATTCCCTGGATCCCGATGATCCGGGCGAATGGAGCTGGGAGACGATGGTAGGTGACGATACCGATAACATACTCACCGGCAGAAAATTGAAAGAACTGGGCAAGGCGCTGCAGGCAGACCTCGAGGATGGAACGGAGCCGGGTGAGGCCATTACAAAGTATTTCGATAATGCGAGCGACTATGTGATGAAGCCCGATTCAGAGACAGACGGCGGTTTCTTCCCGGTATTCGTCATGCTGTTCATCGTGGCATTCTTCATTGTCGCGATGGTCTTAACGCTCAGGCAGTACAACAGGAAATACGAACGCGTGGACAAGAGAGGCAACCCGATCGATGATGACAAAGTCGAAGCAGAGACGGAAAGCGCACCTGCTCATAAGATCGATCCCGACAAGGTAAAGAAGGCAAGCGCATTATCAACAGTTATCGTCTGCGTTGCCGTTATACCGTTCTTAATAATAGGTTTCCAGACACTGGTTAAGGCCATAAATGCCTTGGGTGAAGGAAAACCGAACGCGGCATTCCTGCTCATCTTCGCTCTGGTCTGGAACGGCGTGATAGCAGTCATCTTGATCTCCGCTTTATCCAAGCTGAAGAAGGCAAGGCGAGATACGGTCAGTCCCGATGCCGATGTGAGGAAAGCGGAGACTCATGCGCAAGAAGTCAGAAAGCTGGAGCCTGTTGCAACGGATTATCCGACGCCGTCGCCGGAGGTAACGGACAAGCCTGCGGAAGAGAAGATGAACGCTTTCGAGAAGGCGCAGGTGTATGATGAGACATTGCTGGATGCGGCGCTCAACCGCGAGAGTCATGTCGACTATGATGACGAAGATTATAAGAGAATGAAGAAGGACGGATTTGAGTAATGATAATCGATTACAACACGGCAGACTGGAAGGAGAACCCGGGCTTCAAGGGCGGAGAGGGTTCGTTCTACAACAAGATTTACGATGACGGCACCAACAAGATGATGAAGGGCTGCCTTAAGCCCGGCTGTTCGATCGGCTACCACAAGCATGAGGGAACATGCGAGATCATCTTCATCGTGAGCGGCACGGGAAAGCTCATACAGGACGATGAGGAGTTCGCGGTCAAGGCGGAACAGTGCCTCTACTGCCCGGAGGGTCATTCGCACAGTCTTATCAACAACAGTTCTGAGGATCTTGTTTTCTTCGCAACGGTGCCGAAGCAGTAAGGATCAGTCTTTGTAATCGTCGAAATAATCCGCGTACTTGAGGTTCGGTTTGATGAATACGGGCTCGGCGTAGCCTTCGGATAACATGATCTCGTTGATCATGAGGTATTCGCCGTCTTCTTCTATCCAGACATAGGCGAGGGTACGGTCGTACTGGTCGAACTGCTCGACGTCGTATTCGAGGTAGACATATTCGGTGTCCTCGAGAAGCTCTTTGAGGAATTCCGATGCCTGCTTGCCCTCTTCGGTGTTCATCGCCTCGTCGGGATGGACCGACTCCGGAGCATTGATGCCCGTAAGTCTTACCCTGAGCTTGTTGCCGTCCTTGTCATAGACGATGATCGTATCGCCGTCAACGACCCTGCCGAATTCGCACTCGTTAAGAAGGGATGTGTCCGCCTCTATCTCCAAGTCGAAATCGTTCTTATCACCGGAAGTGTCCGCTTCTTCTGCAGGCGGGTCAGGCAAGACCGGAGCTTCAAGATCAAAGTCAAGATAGCAGCCTGACAGGGCCGAAACGCATAATGCGGCCGTAAACAACATCATCAAAATGTCTCTTCTCTTAGTGAACATCCCACACATTATAAACCATTGCAAAACTAAGAGAGAATTTATGTGTAAGTTTGGAGCATCCGTAATATTTCTCGCGATAAATCTGTGATAGAATTCATAACAGTAAATTTTCGCGGGGGTGGAAACAATGCCAAAGAGAGAAGATATCAACAAAGTCCTGATCATCGGTTCCGGTCCGATCATCATCGGCCAGGCGTGCGAGTTCGACT
>JAFZRD010000221.1 GCA_017620055.1 Lachnospiraceae bacterium | reverse complement strand
GATGATTATCTCCGGGTGGAGGTAATTGAACGTCTCGGGCTTCTGACCGGGGGCGAGGCCGCGCTTCTGCAGGAGCGAGCCCATGCCGCCGTCGAGTATTACGAAATTGTCGCGTAGGATTTATCGGAAATTCATGTGTTAGTCTCTTATATATATTACTGCTCGGTCGGATGCACAGGGTATACTTCTCAAAACGCGCTCCCGCTCCTGTTCCGGCGTAGCTGACGCTAGGCTCGAAACTACCTCGCCAAGCGCAGACGCCTTCACAAGGTTTTGATAAGCATACTCTGTGTATCCTCCCTGGTACTATAACAAGGATGGTGAGTGAAATATCGTTTGATCAAAAGTTTTGGAGAACGTTGTTACTTGACGAGGTTTTTCTCGAGTCTAGTAACGTGACGTTCGGAAAGAAGCGAAAGCGCCTTTTGAGCAAATGTATATTTCATTCGCCATCCGTATCAGTATCGATCCCCACGAATGCTGTCACAGACTTGCTCGGGGACATGAGGAATCCCTCATCGAGCGTGATCGACAGATTCTTGCGCGCGTTCGTGATCGCGAGTATCTCCGGCTGGAGCGAGAGCGGCAGATCCCCGAATCCGGGCGAGAACCGCGGACGCAGCTTATCCGGATACGAATCGCAGAACAGGTTGCAAAGCGTCTCGACTCTCTCGGCTCCGATCGCCTGCATGAACAGCGCCCTGACCGGATCGAGCTTCGTGTACTTCCTGATGAGCCTGTCTATCCCCGGGCCGACGGTCGCGGCGAACACAACTACCCTCGGACATCCGGCCAGGTTCCCGGCAAGGGAACGGCTCGTTATCTTCATATGATCAAGATCGATCCTGCCCGACTCTTCATCGAGCGATACGACCGGCAGTTCGCAGTATGACACACGGTATGAAAACGACGCGAACCCGGTGCATTCACTGATGCAGTCCTCCATGAGGGCGAGCATCTTCTCATCGTCGCACCCGGCGCACATCGCATAACGCAGCACTTCCCTGCGGACCACTTCAGGTTCGTCGAACGATCTGATCCCCTGTGCCGTCATTTTGTTACTATTTCCGATAGATTGTCAAGGATGGCCTTTGCAACATACGGCTTGTTCATCGAATACACGTGAACGAACCTTATGCCGTTCGCATACAGATCTATTATCTGATCCGTCGCATAGGCTATCCCTGCCTGGGACATGGCTTCGGGCTTATCCCCAAAAGCATCTACAAGGCTCTTGAAACGCTGCGGCATGAACGATCCCGAAAGCTTGATCGCACGCGCCACCTGATTCGCATTCGTGATGGGCATTATGCCCGGTATGATCGGGCAGGTTATCCCCGCCTCTCTTATCTTGTACAGGAAATTGTAGAACAGATTATTGTCGAAGAACATCTGCGTCGTGAGAAAATCGGCACCGGCCTCTACCTTCTCTTTGAGATGCTCTATATCTTCCTTCTGGTTCGCGCTCTCCGGGTGTACCTCCGGATAGCACGCAGCCCCTATGCAAAAATCATTCCCGCTCTCTTTGATATCCCTGATGAGCTCAACCGCATGCCGGTATGCCCAGCCGCTGCGGTCTGCTCCTTCCATCTCGGGAGTAAGATCTCCGCGAAGAGCCATGATGTTCTCAATGCCCGCTGCCTTGATATCCGCTATCCGCTCCTTCACCGTTTCCTTAGTGGAGCTGACGCATGTCAGATGTGCAAGGCACGGAACAGAAAACGACTTCTCGATATCCTTCGCGATATCTATCGTGTACTTACTCGTTCCGCCTCCGGCACCGTACGTTACGGACATGAAAAAAGGCGACAGGGCGGCAATGCTTTCCGCCGCCGCCTGTACGCTCTCGTATTTGTCGCTTGTCTTGGGCGGGAACACCTCAAATGACATCCTGTTCCCGGACTCCTTAAACAGATCACGAATCTTCATTGAATGATTTTCCTTAATTAATTAACTGATGAATAACCGAAACCGTTACAGATCGCATCCACAGCTGTTCCGCTCTGGCAAAGCGGACATTCCTCGGGGCGGAAGCTCTTGTAATCCGGAAGATCCCTTACCGAATACAGCGATCTGATCGGAAGGTTCTCGATCTGCGTTGCTAGAGAGAATATCGCGGATATACCGATCGGTGTTCCGCCGTAGAATCTGATCGATCCGATCGCACTTCTGAGCGTGCTTCCCGTTGTTGCCGTATCGATGAGAACGAGCACCTTCTTGCCGTGGATCATGTGCTTGTTGTTCTCCCTGAACATCATCTGTCCGCTGACATTGTATTCGGGACTCGTGATGTACATCGTCTGATGACGGTTGGCCGAGATCATGCCGGCCTTTGTCAGCTTGTTGGCCATGTATGAACCGATAACCTCGGTTCCGTTAAGGCAGAGTATAGTATCGATGACGTCGGATGCGAGATACATCTCGGCAAGTTCTTCTCCTGTGGCCCGCGCTTCACGCTGTCTCGACTTCATGTCCGTAAGGTCCATGTAGTAATTGACATGCGTGTTGGGCGTGATGAAATGGCCCGGCACGTAACGGAGTACCACATCCTTGTTCTTGGAATAATCGATCTTCCTGTAATTCTGCATAATCTTCCCCTCCTGAATGCAAAAATCTAAATCTTGTAAGATTATAACACTTAAACCACAAAATAAGCAACAACACTTGCGCGTTCAGGTTGAAAAAAAGCCCGTACTCGGGTTATAATCATATAGGTTTGAAGGAGATATCATGGAATTCATACATAAACATAAGAAAACTATCGGCACGCTGACAGGCATCGCCGTATTCGCGCTCGGCATCATGGCCGTGCTCTTTTACATCTACAAACGCTGCAGGGCCGAGTTCAACGCAGACTTCACCGATACGATCCTCTGGGCGAACGCATCGGTCGAGAGCGGCAGATTCTATAACCCCGACTACTGGTACGCGTATTTCCTGCCGTTCTCGGGCATTCCGATAATGATCCCGATCGTGGCAGTCTTCGGTCTGACCTATTTCTCGCATCAGCTCGGCATGACCGTGTTCCTCGTCATATTCGCGATATCGCTCGTGCTCTTTATGAGAGCATGCGGACTTGAGACTTCCGAGACGTTCGCGCTCTCGGGACTCGTTCTCATATTCATGTGCGCCTCATCGATCACAAGGATGATATTCTACGGACACATCATCCACTACAGTCTCGCGATCGTGTTCATGTGCTTCGCATTTGCGCTTTCGCGAAAATCATCCCTCCTCGATCCTTCTCTTCCGAAGGGGAAGACCTATACGATCATAATTGCGGTATTCTGCGCGCTGTGCTGCACGAACGGAGTCGCAACGTGTCTTCTGTTCTTCGTACCGTTTGCGGGTTCGATCATTCTCGAGCGCTACCTTGACGAGCGCCCGATCTCATATGAAGGTGACAAAAACCTTATACACGATATCCTGATAATCGCCGCGGGAGGCCTTGCCGGCATCGCGGTGAAGTTCCTGTTCTTCTCGAGCAGCGAATACGAGGATTCGATCACCGCGCTCCTTCCTTCCGACGGATGGGTATGGAAACAGAGCCCGTTCCTTCTCGAATGGATCAAGGTG
>JAFZRD010000220.1 GCA_017620055.1 Lachnospiraceae bacterium | reverse complement strand
TGGCTCTGTCGTTTCGCTCTTTCATATATCTGACTATACGTTCGTCGTTCACAGTCTGTCTTCTCCGCGTCCTTCCTCAAGGCGCCTCACGTATGTTTCCGGATCGGCCTTCATGTCGATCATCATCCTGAACGCGTTCATCACCATGCGCTCTTTGTTGCATTCGGCAGTGTTCTTTCCTATCTCCCTGATCAGATTGTACTTGTCCATCTGGAACACGTACAGGTCCGTCAGGCTGTATCCGCTGATCTTGACGCTGTCCCTCAGCGTGTGATTTTGAAGATAGTAGGACAGTTCGCCGTACATCTCTTCATCGGAGATGATGTCGCCCCACAGCGCATCGATCCATGCATCCTCATATCCTATGCGCCTGCACAGGTCATAGAACATTTCGCACGCCTTTATCTTCGATGTGGCGATGATGATGTTGCCGCTCATGATTTTCGCCTTATTAATACTCAGTCTTCCGCCGACTCTTCCCTGAAGACTCTGCCGTCGATCTCCGCGCGGACATCTTTGATGAACGCATCGAGATCCTTCGCGCCCTCATCTCCGAGGAACCGGCTTCTTACCGCGATGTTGCCCGCCTCTTCCTCTTTCTGTCCGAGGATCAGCATGTAAGGAACTCTCTGGAGTCTCGCTTCTCTTATCTTGTATCCTATCTTCTCGCTTCTCGTGTCGATCTCGGCGCGGATGCCCGCTGCTTTAAGCTTCTCGAGGACACTTTCCGAATAATCGAAATATTTGTCGGATATCGGAAGCACCTTGACCTGTACGGGCGAAAGCCATGTCGGGAACTTGCCGGCGCAGTTCTCGGTAAGAACACCGATGAATCTTTCCACCGATCCGAATACGACTCTGTGTATCATGACCGGCATATGCTCGGCGCCGTCGGCTCCGGTATACTTCAGATCGAAGTTCTGCGGAAGCTGGAAATCAAGCTGTATCGTACCGCACTGCCACTCTCTCTTTAAACAGTCCTTAACGTGAAAATCTATCTTCGGGCCGTAGAATGCACCGTCACCTTCGTTGATCTCATACGGAAGGCCCATCTTCTCAAGAGCGGATCTTAACCCGTTCGTTGCCTTTTCCCAATCCTCAAGCGAGCCCATATGATCCTCGGGCATCGTTGAGAGTTCAATGGTGTATGTAAATCCGAGCTTAGCATATACCTCATCGATCAGTCTGACGATATGCTCCACTTCTTCTCCGACCTGATCCATCGAGATGAACTCATGCGCATCGTCCTGATGGAACGCGCGCACTCTCATAAGCCCGTGAAGAGCACCGGATTTCTCGTGTCTGTGAACAAGTCCTACCTCTGCATATCTGATGGGAAGTTCCCTGTACGATCTCGGCTGGTTCTTATATACAAGAATGGAGCCGGGGCAGTTCATCGGCTTGATGCAGAACAGTTCCTCATCGATGGTGGACGTGTACATGTTCTCGCTGTAATGATCCCAGTGTCCCGATGTGATCCAGAGCGACTGGTTGAGCATGACCGGAGTCTCTATCTCCTGATAACCGTTCCTGTAATGGACCTCTCTCCAGTACTGCATCAGCTCATTGCGGAGGATCATTCCGTTCGGAAGGAAGAACGGGAATCCCGGGCCTTCATCTGCCATCATAAAAAGGCCCATTTCCTTGCCGATCTTACGGTGGTCACGCTTCTTGGCTTCTTCAAGCATCGTAAGGTATTCCTCGAGTTCGGATGCCTTCGGATAACTCGTTCCGTATATCCTCGTGAGCATCTTGTTCTTCTCGTTGCCTCTCCAGTATGCGCCGGCAACCTTCATGAGTTTGACTGCCTTGACGCTCTTGGTGGACATCAGGTGCGGACCTGCACACAGGTCCGTAAAATCACCCTGTTTGTAAAACGATATGATCGCATCTTCCGGAAGATCGCGGATGAGTTCAACCTTGTAGGGCTCCTTCGCTTCCTCCATGAGCTTTATCGCATCGGCTCTCGGAAGCTCGAATCGCTCAAGAGGGATATCCTCTTTGACGATCTTCTTCATCTCTTCCTCGATCGCCGCAAAATCTTCCTCGGTTATCGGTCTGTCACTGTCTATATCATAATAGAATCCGTCATCGATCGAAGGTCCGATCGCAAGCTTGACGTCGGGCCACAGTCTCTTTATAGCCTGTGCCATGATATGGCTCGTCGTATGACGGAACGCATCGCATCCGCCTTTGTCCGCAAATGTCAGGATGTTCAGGTTGCAATCCTTATCCACTACATAACGAAGGTCAACCCTCTGTCCGTCGATCTCTCCCGCGCAGGCAACTCTTGCAAGTCCTTCGGAGATATCCTTCGCAATATCAAGAACCGACATTGCAGATGAGTATTCCTTTGCGGAACCGTCCTTTAAAGTAATCTTCATAATACATTTCCTCCTTTGTGGCGCCCAGACTAGAGGCACTCACGAAAACATAATGTGCGTCGCCCATTAAGAGCGTGCGCCGCAGCACTTCTTATATTTCTTACCGCTTCCGCAAGGACACGGATCGTTCCTTCCGATCTTCGGTCCTTCATGACGCACGGTCTGACTCGCCTTCTGCTCCTTGTAGAGTTCCTTCTGCTTGTCGGCATCGAATATGTCGTTCCACTCCTCGAGTCCGTACAGCCAGTCGGCGCCTGCTGCGACCATGTTCTTGTAGAGAAGCTCCTTGTCGAACTCAAGGCTGACCTTTGTCTTCTCCGTCATCTTCTCTATGTTGTTGGCCTTCTTGAGGCTGTCGTTGATACCGTCAAGGAAACCTGTCATCGTCATGATGTCGGTCTCATACTTTTCTGCAAGTTCCGCAACCGTTCCGGTCACTGCCGTATCGGGATCCGCAAGGAGCTGTTTGTATATCCCCTTCTCAACCTCAAAGTAATCGGCCCAGAGTTTCTGAAGCTTGTTCTTGTCGGCATTTTCGTCATATGCCATCTTGCGCCATTTTTCAAGTAATGCCATTATCACTACCTCTTCTTTCTTATTACAGTAGGCTGTAATGATTTTCTACTTATTTAACCACATTTACCGCCCAAACACAACCTCTTGATCAGTACTGGCTTATCTCATCATCCTTGTCGTCGGTCGATTTGTCTATGTCATTTATCACGACATCGTAAGACACATTCTCGTTCACATGCACGGTCACGCGGTCGCCGATCTTGTGTCCCATCAGGGCTTTTCCCATCGGGGATTCTATACTTATGTATCCGATAAGGGAATTGCTCCTGATCGTCGTCACGATCTTGTACTGCTCTATCTCGCCTTCATCGACTATCTCGAC
>JAFZRD010000219.1 GCA_017620055.1 Lachnospiraceae bacterium | reverse complement strand
GAGCTCGGTGCGGGAACGGATCCGACCGAAGGCGCGGCACTTGCGATCTCGATACTCGAGACCCTTCACGAGAAGAAGATCAGGACAATGGCAACGACACATTACAGCGAGCTCAAGGTATTTGCGCTGAATACCCCCGGCGTTGAAAACGCCTGCTGCGAGTTTGATGTGGAATCACTACGTCCCACTTACAGGCTTCTCACCGGTATCCCCGGCAAAAGTAACGCTTTTGCCATATCCCAGAAGCTCGGACTTCCCGAGTCACTCATCGACAAGGCAAAAGAGCATATCTCCTCACAGGATTCCTCATTTGAGGACGTCATCGCACGTCTTGAACAGGACCGCATCACGATCGAGGAGAACCGCCGCGAGATCGAAAGCTACAAGCATGACATAGAGGTACTGAAGAACACTTATGAACAGCGCAGGGAGAAGCTCGGCGAATCAAAAGAGCGTATCCTGAACGAAGCCCGCGAGGAGGCCCGCGCGATATTAAAGGACGCCAAGGATCTTGCAGACTCCGTGATCCGCGATATAAATAAAAACGGTGGTGACGTCAGAAAGCTTGAGGGCGGCCGAACCGCACTTCGTAAGGCGATAGACGGCAACGCTCCTTCCGGCGCAGTGCCAAAAGCTTCGGGGAAGCCGAAGCACAAGGCATCCGATTTTACCGTAGGGTGCGATGTCAGGATCATCTCGATGGATCTGACCGGCCATGTTCACACGAAGCCCGACTCAAAAGGGAACCTTTTTGTGCAATGTGGTATTATGAATATAAGCACGAACATTTCCGATCTCGAGCTGATCGAATCGAAGGATGAGAAGAGCGGAAAGGAATTCGCCAAAAAGTTTGCCGCTTCCAAAGGCTCTCTTTCTAAGGCTTCGAACATCTCATCCGAACTGAACCTTATCGGAATGACGGTGGACGAGGCGATAGCAAAGCTCGACAAATACCTTGACGATGCTTATCTGTCGCACTTATCGAGCGTGCGGATAGTCCACGGCAAAGGTACAGGCGCGCTCAGGAGCGCGGTAACGAATCATCTCAAAAAAGTGTCGTATGTTGCAAACCACCGTGCGGGCGAGTTCGGCGAAGGCGATGCCGGTGTAACGATAGTTGAATTCAAGTAAGATACATATAAAGGAGTTATTGTCATGGCGGGAAAACAGAAGATCCTGATAGTAGACGACGATGAGAATATCGCAGAGCTTATCGCACTCTATCTTGCAAAGGAATGCTTTGATACGAGGATCGTGAACGACGGCGAATCCGCTCTTGCCGTTTACGAAACATATGAACCCAACCTGATCCTTCTTGATCTCATGCTTCCCGGCATAGACGGATATCAGGTATGCAGGGAGATCCGCTCCAAAAATCCCACGCCGATCATCATGCTCTCCGCCAAAGGAGAAGTGTTTGACAAAGTGCTCGGACTGGAGCTGGGGGCCGATGACTATATGGAGAAGCCTTTTGATTCAAAGGAGCTTGTCGCAAGAGTCAAGGCAGTCCTCAGGAGATGTTCGCACGCTCCCGTTCCCCCTCCGACTACCGACAAGAAGATCGTTGAATATCCTGATCTCATGATCAGTCTGAATGACTATTCCGTACTGTACAACGGACAGTATCTCGATATGCCTCCGAAGGAGATCGAGCTTCTCTTCTTCCTCGCTTCACAGCCCAACCAGGTGTTCACGAGGGAGCAGCTTCTTGATCACATATGGGGATATGAATACGCCGGAGATACGAGGACCGTTGACGTTCACATCAAGAGGCTCCGTGAGAAGATAAGTGATCACGAGTCATGGAGACTCCACACCGTATGGGGTATCGGATACAAGTTTGAGGCACGCTAGGCATGAAGAAGAACCGCAAGTTATACTATAAGTTCATACTTGCGTACTTCTGTTTTGCCGCACTTTGCGTTGCAGTGGTCCTTGTTATCACATCTCCGATCACCTACAATTTCCTCGTCAGGCAGAAGGCCAACGAACTCTACAGGGCGGCCAATGTAATCTCCAACACATATGCCGGATATTTCTATGACGATGCCCTCTCGACCGAAGACGTCAAGGAGCAGCTTAAAGCCGCGGGTGATTTTTCGTCACTTACGATCTGGATCATGAATACCGACGGTGAGGTCATCTACAACTCCGCTGCGGGCAGTCACGGATCACACTTCACGATCGACGGTTTCATTAATGAGGAGACTAGCAGGAGCTTCTACCGGGAAGGCGATTTCTACGGACAGTTCAATGAAGAGATGCTCTCCGTCCTCTCCCCCATCACATACAATTACAATCTCAAAGGTTATGTCGTAATACATTCCGCGCTTGAGAGAGTCCGCGAACAGAGAAACGATCTGAACCTTATCATCCTCGCGACTGTTGCGGTCGTGTTCGTTCTCTCGACATTCATCCTGATCGTCTTCACTGACATCGTGTACCTGCCGCTTCGCAAGATCACGAAAGCGACCGAGGCATATGCGGAGGGTGATTTTACTTATCCGATAGATGTCGATTCGAATGACGAGATAGGATATCTGGCGGCATCGCTTACATATATGGCTGACAAACTGTCGCATCTTGAGGATGACCAGAAGAAGTTCATAGCAAACGTGTCACATGATTTTCGCTCGCCGCTCACGTCCATGAAGGGATATCTCGAGGCGATGGCCGACGGCACGATCCCGCCGGAGCAACATGAGAAATATATCGGGATAGTCAAGAACGAAACCGAGCGCCTGACAAAACTTACGAACAACCTACTGACTCTCAACAACCTCAACATCACGGGAATGAACCTTGATATCATTGATTTTGACATCAATTCCACGATCCGCAACACCGTCGCGACGTTTGAGGGAACGAGCCGGATGAAGCACATATCGTTCAATCTCGTGCTCAGCGGCGAAACGCTTTACGTGTCCGCGGACAAGGGCAAGATCGAGCAGGTGCTCTACAACCTTATCGATAATGCGATCAAGTTTTCAAAGCAGGATTCGGCTATCAAGATAGAGACGAGCGAGAAGAACGAGACTATATTCGTCTCCGTCAAGGATTCGGGTATCGGGATACCGAAGGATAACCTGAAGCAGATATTCGACCGGTTCTACAAGACCGACCTGTCACGAGGCAAGGACAAGAAGGGCACGGGTCTCGGGCTGTCGATCGTCAAGGAGATAATCAACGCGCACCACGAGAACATAAACGTCATATCAACCGTGGACGTCGGAACCGAGTTCATATTTACACTTCCGAAGAGCAAAAATATAGAGGATGACGATTAGACGTCATCCTCTTTTCTTTGATAAGTCTTTGATCTTATTGTTTATTCCTGAGTTCCTCTATAAACAGCGATATCCTCTCCATTGCAATCTTGAGCTTCTCTATCGAGTATGCATATGAGATCCTCAGGAATCCTTCTCCGCTGTCACCGAATGCCGTTCCTGGAACGACCGCGATGTTCTGCGAATCAAGCAGGGCAAACGCGAACTCCTCACTCGTCATCTTGAATTCCCTAATATCCGGAAATACATAGAACGCTCCGAACGGCTCGAAGCACGGCAGTCCCATCTCCTTGAATGCATTCATCAGGAAGTTCCTTCGCTGGTTGTACGAAGTCCTCATCTTCTTGACATCCTCATCGCCGTTCCTGACCGCATCGACAGCCGCATACTGGCTCGTCGTCGGTGCGCACATGATCGCAAACTGATGTATCTTCGTCATCTGCGCGATTATCTCTTCGGGCCCCATCGCATAACCGAGTCTCCATCCGGTCATCGCATATGCTTTCGAGAATCCGTTTATTACTATCGTCCGTTCCCTCATTCCGGGGATCGACGCTATCGACACATGATCATTCTTGTATGTGAGTTCGGCATATATCTCATCCGACAGGACAAATATGTCCTTCTCGATACAGATCTTTGCGATCGCCTCAAGGTCCGATCTCTCCATGATCGCACCCGTGGGATTGTTCGGGAAAGGCAGTATCAGGATCTTTGTCTTGTCCGTGATCGCATCCGTCAGTTCCTTCGCCGTCAGGCGGAAATCATCCTCATTCTTCAGTTCGATTATGACGGGCTTTGCGCCGGCAAGTATCGCACACGGCTCGTACGAAACGTAGCTCGGCTGCGGGACGATGACTTCGTCTCCGGGATCGACCATAGCACGGAGCGCTATATCGATCGCTTCGGATCCGCCGACCGTTATGATCATCTCTTTCCGCGCATCATACGATATGTTAAACCTTCTTGCATAATACTTGCTCAGTTCCTCGCGAAGTTCGATAAGACCGGAGTTCGATGTATAGAACGTCCTGCCCTTTTCGAGAGAGTATATACCCTCATCCCTTATGTGCCATGGTGTATCAAAATCGGGTTCGCCGACACCGAGTGATATCGTGTCCTTCCTCTCACTCGCAAGATCGAAGAACTTTCTGATGCCCGACGGTTTGATATTGACGATAGTCTGTGACAGAGGATTTCTCATAACGTCATGATCATCCTTTCATCTTCCTTCTTGCCGTTGAATATGATCCCGTTATCCTTGTACTTGTGGAGCACGAAATGCGTTGTCGTACTCATGACATAGTCAAGCGTTGCAAGCTTCTGGTTAACGAACGTCGAGATCTCACGAAGTGTCTTGCCCTCCATGAACACGAGAAGATCATAGCCACCGCTTATGAGGTAAGTTGACTTGACCTCGGGGTACTTGTATATCCTCTCGGCGATCTCATCAAAGCCTTTTCCGCGCTGCGGTGTGACCCTGACTTCTATGAGAGCATGTATCCTCTCCTCGGTGACCTTGTCCCAGTCGATCAGAGTGTGGTATCCGCATATGATGCCTTCACTCTCCATCGCCGCAAGTTCGTTCGCAACATCTACCTCACTGATACCGAGGCAGACCGCCACTTCCTTGAGGTCTACCCTGCTGTTGTTCTCGATGAAATTAAGAATCTCTTCTCTCATGTCTGATCCTCTCCATAAATCTTGTACAGTTCGTCGGATTTGGGCGGCTCCAGAAATCTCTTCTCGTCGCCGTTTATCAGTATCCTGTCGTTACCGGATGTGACCTTACCTATGACCGCTGCATTTATTCCTTCTTTTTCCAGCTGCCGTACGATATCGAGTCCGTTCGGAGCCGTAACCAGCATCGATCCGCTCGATATGAGTCCGTAAGGATTGATACCGAATTCCTCGCATATCTCGACCGTCTCCTGTCTGACCGGGATATCGAGAAGACTGATCTCGAGTCCGCACCTGCTCGCCTCGGCTATCTCCCAGAGAGCACCGAATATGCCTCCCTCGGTAACGTCATGCATCGCGGATACTCCGACAGAGGTTGCCGTTGCCGCATCCTTTACGACCGAGAGATACTTCGCGAATCCCTTCGCCTCGTTCACGAACGAGGGCGAAAATCGCTTCTTAAGCTCTTCCTCTTTCTCCTTGGCGATTATGCTCGTGCCTTCGAGTCCGATCCATTTCGTAACTACTACATCGTCTCCGGGCTTTGCTCCCGATGTTGTGACGAGCTTGTCTTTCCTGACCTTGCCGATACCGGTCGCGGTGATGACGGTCTGATTTACCACTCCCGTGACTTCCGTATGTCCTCCGACGGTCTGTATGTTAAGTTCTTCGCAGACCTCTTCCGCCTGCTGCATTATCGTCTTAAGCTCCTCTTCCTCCGAACCTTCCGGAAGAAGTACCGACAGCATTATCCCGATGACTTCGGCCCCCGACGATGCGATGTCGTTTGCCGTTACATGGACGGCAAGTGCACCTATGTCGTGGCTCGTTCCGGTGATCGGATCCGTCGACGTGACAAATATCTCGTCTTCGGCAAGTCCTATCGCCGCGCAGTCTTCGCCGACTCCGGCTCCGACAAGAATCTCGGGACGCTTCGTCCTGATCTGTTTGATTATGGATCTCTTCAGTACACTTTCGGGTACTTTGCCAATCTTCAACATGATATCCTACAGTCCGAGCGCTGCCGCTGCGGCCGCCGCTGCATT